>NZ_JAAGPE010000030.1:0-240 GCF_017104605.1 Burkholderia sp. Ac-20384
GAAAAAAAAAAAAAAAACGAAGAAAATACCATAAGACCCGCGGACAAACACTGACAACAACTAATATGCCTAGTATCATGCAACCAAGCTGCGTCGAACACAGTTCCAGTCAGTCAGCGCTAGCGATCACTGAGTACAGCACTACAACTGACAGAACGACATCTAAACTGCAACATACTGAGTCATCACCAACTAGTAGACCCACACCAAGCACCACTGCAGCATCACACACACAGTACA
>NZ_JAAGPE010000301.1:0-10903 GCF_017104605.1 Burkholderia sp. Ac-20384
TCCCGCACATAGCCGGCTTGACGGTATCCGTGCGTGGAACCACGCACGGATACCGTCCAGCCGGCTATGTGCGGGCGTACGCTCGGCCAGCGCCTGCGTGCGTGCGCGGTGATGGCGCAGCGAGCGGGCAGGAGCGGGCGGCACAACGCGCTTCGCAGCGCGGCTGAGACGGGAAGTCAGACGGAATGGCATGTGAACGATGCTTCGCTTGTATGGATGGCGCCCTTGAGAGCGCACTGGTATGAACGGCCTCGGATGGCGCAACGGATCTTACCGAAACTCGCTGCGCGCCGCGCCCGCCAGAATTGACAGGCCGCAACAGGCTACAGGGGATTCATGACGGGCAAAAGTCGCGATAAACCCTTGTGCCACAAGGCGTGTGCCGCATACCGCCTGTCGGTGAGGCCAGCGCCGCGGCGAACAGTTCCCTTGAGCCGGATCAAATCCGCGATTGGCATGCCCCTGCGCACGACAATGGTGCTGTTCGCGGCATCCGGCGCCGATTTACAATCGTGTCACATTCACACAATAAGCGTCTGGCATCCCATGTCGTCTCCATTGCAGTCGGAATCGATCCGCGCGCAAGTCGCGGAATTGCGCGAGCGCGGCTTTGTCGTCGCGCGTGGCCTCGTCGGCGAGGAACAATGCGCGGCGCTCAGACAGATCGCGGAGCGCCAGTTGCGGGAGGCGGCCGAGCCGATCGAGTTCGAGGCGGACCTGCGCTACCCGGGTGCGCCCGAGTCCAAGCATGCGCCGGGCGGGCATACGGTGCGGCGGCTGCTCGATGCGTACTCGCGTGATCCGGCCTTCGCCGAGCGTGCGATCGCACCTGAAATCGGGGCGTGGATGCGCGCGTATTTCGGTGAAGAACCGGTGCTGTCGCGCGCGCATCACAACTGCATGATGACGAAGCACCCCGCGTACGGCAGCCTGACCGGCTGGCATCGCGATTTCCGCTACTGGTCGTTCGAGCGCCCGGACATGGTGTCGGTGTGGCTCGCGCTCGGGCCGGAAACGAACGAAAACGGCGCACTGTGGCTCGTACCGGGGTCGCATAGGGCCGAATTCGGGCCAGAAGCGTTCGACGATGCGAAGTTTTTCCGCAGCGACCTGCCGGCGAACAAGAAGATGATCGACGCGGCCACGTGCCCGTCGCTGCAGACGGGCGACGTCGTGTTCTTCCACAGCAACACGCTGCATTCGGCCGGGCAAAATCGTTCCGACCAGGTGAAGTTTTCGCTCGTGTACACGTACCACGGCGCGAGCAACCGGCCGGTGCCGGGCACGCGCTCGGCGTCGAGGCCGGAAGTGCAGTTCTAGGTTCGGATCGGACGGGTGGTGACACCGCCGCGATCACGCGATGCGGCGCATCGCGGGCGTTTGAAGCAACGGGCGGCCTGGCCGCCCGTTTCGTTTGGTGTGGCCCGAACGTATGACGCGGGCCATGTGCGCATCGCGCGGTTGTGCGCTCAGCGCTTGCTGCCCGGCATCGCGAGGCCGATCAGGCCGATGAACGATGCGACGGCGCCGCCCACGATCAGCAGGATCGTCTTCGTTGCGGGCGAGCCGGTGAAGAAGCGCGACACGTTGTCATTGATCGAATGGAACGACTGGCCGCCGAAATAAAGCAGCACGACGCCGCCGACGAGCAGCGCAACCGAGATGACCCGGGACATACCAACCTCGCTGAAACGGTGATTCGAGACGCCGCAGTGTAGGCGACGACCGCGGCCGCGTCCATCGCCGTGCCGCCGAGCGCGTTCCGGCCGCTTTCGCTACCATAGTCGTCGTATGACTCCTTCGCCGCCGCCGCGCCGCGTGCGCGGCCGGCGCGCGTCCCCTCTCCCGATGTCCTGACGGAACCGACTCATGGCCTACGAAGCAGCTTCCGAACGTTATGCCGGCATGCAATACCGCACCTGCGGCAAATCCGGGCTCAAACTGCCCGCGCTGTCGCTCGGTCTGTGGCACAACTTCGGCGACTCGACGCCGATCTCGACGCAGCGCGACATCCTGCGCACCGCGTTCGACCTCGGCATCAACCACTTCGATCTCGCGAACAACTACGGGCCGCCGTACGGCAGCGCGGAAACCAACTTCGGCCGGCTGCTGAAGGAAGATTTCCGGCCGTATCGCGACGAGCTGCTGATCTCGACGAAGGCCGGCTGGGACATGTGGCCGGGGCCGTACGGCAGCGGCGGCGGGTCGCGCAAGTACGTGCTCGCGAGCCTCGACCAGAGCCTGCAGCGGATGGGGCTCGACTACGTCGACATCTTCTATTCGCACCGCTTCGACGCGCACACGCCGCTCGAGGAAACGGCGGGCGCGCTCGCGTCGGCCGTGCAGCAGGGCAAGGCGCTCTACATCGGCATCTCGTCGTACTCGGCGGCGAAGACGCGCGAGATGGCCGAGCTGCTCGCGCAGTACAAGGTGCCGCTGCTGATCCACCAGCCGTCGTACAACCTGCTGAACCGCTGGGTCGAAACCGAACTGCTCGGCACGCTCGACGAGATCGGCACGGGCAGCATTGCGTTCACGCCGCTCGCGCAAGGGCTGCTCACGTCGAAGTACCTGAACGGCGTGCCGGCCGACGCGCGCGTGAACAAGCCGGGCGGCGGCTCGCTGAAGCAGGATCACCTGAGCGCGGACAACCTCGAGCATGTGCGCAAGCTCAACGCGATCGCCGAACGGCGCGGGCAGAGCCTCGCGCAGATGGCGCTCGCATGGGTGTTGCGCAACGGCCGCGTGACGTCCGCGCTGATCGGCGCAAGCCGGGCGGAACAGGTGCGTGAAAACGTCGGCGCGCTGAAGAACCTCGAATTCTCGGCGGAAGAACTCGCGGAGATCGATCGTCACGCGACGGAAGGTGGCATCAATCTGTGGGAAAAGCCGTCCACCGATCAGGCGATCTGACCGGCGGTCGATACGGCATGCGAAACATCGTGTGCCGTATCAATGGCCTGCGCGCAGCACATCGCATCGCTGCAATGCAGCGATGCACGCCACGCACGGGTGGTGCGCCGCTAGATCAGCGCAGGCAGGCCTTCGACTAGCAACACCGCGACGCCGACGCCGAGGATGACGCCCAGCACGCGCAGCAGGTTGTGGCGGAATTCGGTTGCGCACGGCACCGCGCCGAGAAATAGCGCTCCGGCCAGCGCCATCGGAATCAACAGGATGAAGTCGCCGATCGTGAAGTAGGTCGTCATGCGTGTCTCCAAGGTCGACCGGAGTGGGCGCTTGCGCGCGTGCTCCGGCCCCATGCCGGGTGTTTCTAGTATTGGTCCGACCCGATTGCGAGCGGGGCGGTCAATTCGAGTATAGGCAAACGACGACGCTTTTCGCTATCCGAACCATTAAAAATCAGCGGAAAGCCCGGCGAATCGCGCATTTTTTCCGCAAGTTCGACGAACGCCTTGCACGTATCTTTCCCGTGCCTTTCGATTTTTGCGGATTCGTCGTATGTGTCCGATGCGTGCCGCCGCACCCGCGGGCGCGGCGGCACGCCCGCTCACGCGCGGTCGGGTTGCACGCGGGCGGCCGGTGCGCGGAACACGAGTGCGAGCCCCGCGATGATCGCGCCCATGCCGGCGAGCGCGAGCGGCTCGGGCCGGTTGCCGAGCCACACGGCATCCATCAGCGTGGTGACGACGGGCACGAGATAGAACAGGCTCGTCACGTTGACGAGGTCGCCACGCTGCATCAACCGGTAGAACAGCAGTTGTGCGATCACCGAAATCACGATGCCGAGCCACAGCAGCGGGATCACGAATGCCCAGCTCATGTCGAACGACACCGGCCGGAACGGCACGATCGCCACGCACAGCGCGAGGCCGATCGCATTCTGCAGCGGCAGCACGTCGGCGGGCGCCGCACGCACGCGCTTTTGCTGCAGCGAGCCGGCGGTCAGCGCGACGAGCGCGGTGAGCGCGCACGCGATGCCCGCGAGCGACAGGCCGCCGTCCCCAGTGCCGCGGAACACGACGAGCGCGAGGCCGGCCAGCGACAGCGCGAGCCCCGCGATGCGCACGGGCTGCCAGCGCCGTTCGACGATCGCGAGCGTGAGGATCGGCTGCACGCCGAGGATCGTCGCGAGCACGCCCGGTGCGATCCCGCGTTCGAGCGCGAGCAGGTAGAAGATCGAATAGCCGCCCATCATCAGCAAGCCGGTCAGCGCGGCCATGCGCCGCTCGCCGCGCGGCGGCAACCAGCGTTTGCGCAGGAAGGCCAGCCCGAGCAGCACGAGCGATGCCAGTGCGAAACGTGCGGTGAGAAAGACGAACGCGGATGCGTGACGCAGACCGAGTTCAGCGAAGATCGCGCCGCTGCTCCACAGCAGCACGAAGAGCGACGTCGCGCCATGCGCGCCGAGCGCGCGTTTGAACGAAACCATGTGAATCCACCTGTCGAACGGATCGAAATGTTCCATTCGCGCGCGCAGCAACACGCCGTGCGTCACGACACACGAATGCAGGCCTGCGGGCGAATGGAAGACGAAACGGAAGCCGGCTGGTCAGCCGGCGCGTGCCGCCGGAGGGGGCGGCGCGGCGCCGACGAGCGGCGGTGCGACAGGAGGAGGAAGGACCGACGGATGCGCGCACGCCTGCGGCCGCGAGTCGAACTGCGGCCGGGATTTGGCAAGGGCGGACGTGAACGGATGCATCGTGTCGGAATGCGCTTGAACGCGAATGAGCATCAAAGGTACCGCAAGGCCGGCATCGGACGCAACACCTGCCGGCGGCATTGCATGACGAAGGGCGAAGGGCGAAGGCGATGCGTGCACAACCATCGCTGCGCGGGCCGCGTTCGACGCAGGGGGAAGGTGATGACGGTGCAGCGTGGTTCGGCAACCGCAGTCGCGCGAATGTGCGTGGCGACCCGGCACCGGACCCACGTTGCGCGCGGGGCGTCCGTCACGCGTGTGCCGCGGTGATGCCGGGGATTCGGCGGGCAGTCACATTCGACAGGGTATGATGGGGGTAACCGGGCGGGCAAGCGTCTACCCCGGTGCAGTGGTTGATTGGAGACATTCGACGAATTCGCGGCACTTCGCCTGCTTCTTCTTCTTTTCGTGCTTCGATAAACCGTGAACAATGGGATTACGCGCAACGCTCCGTCGAGAGCGCGCGGATCGTGCATTTGCCGGCCCCCAGCGGGCCGGGTTTCAAGATTCAAGAGTGGGGAACCATCATGCATGTCGGGTCGATTGTCTGCACTACCCATATCGCGGTGCCGAAGGGCGCGCGCGGCATCGTCCAGCGCGTCCTGGGCGACATGGCCATGGTGACCTGGTACGCGGGCGTACCGGGCGAGTCCAAGGAACTCAACACCGAGCCGTTCTTTCTCGAGGACCTGATCGACACCGGCGAATCCGTGCTGCCGGCCGGCGCGGCGCTTCACTAAGCGCAACCACCGCACCGGGCGCTCGTCTTTCGGCCCGGCTGGCGGCACAATGCGGGGCATGAAAGACGTCACTTCCGCTCCCGCTTCTCCCGCCGGCCCGCCGTTCGCCGGACTCACGCCCGAGTGCGTGCTCGACGCGCTCGACAGCGTGCTGATTCCGGCTGGCCTGCGCACCGACGGGCGCCTGCTCGCGCTCAACAGCTACGAAAACCGCGTCTATCAGGTCGGCATCGAAGACGGCCCGCCGGTCGTCGCGAAGTTCTACCGTCCGGCGCGCTGGTCGGACGAAGCGATCCTCGAAGAGCACGCGTTCGTCGCCGAACTCGCCGCGCGCGAGATTCCGGCGGTGCCCGCGCGCACATTCGACGGCCGCACGCTGCACGCGTTCGACGGCTTCCGCTTCTCGATCTTCGAGCGGCGCGGCGGCCGCGCGCCCGACCTCGATCGCAGCGACACGCTCGAATGGCTCGGCCGCTTCATCGGCCGGATCCATGCGGTCGGCGCGACGCAGCCGTATGTCGCGCGCCCCGTGCTCGACATCAGGACGTTCGGCTACGAGCCGCGCGACTACCTGCTCGCGCACGATTTCATTCCGGACGATGTGCGGCCCGCGTACGAGACGGCCGTGACGCTCGCGCTCGAAGGCGTCGAGGCCGCGTTCGAGCGGGCGGGCGAGATCCGCCTGCTGCGCACGCACGGCGATTGTCATCCGAGCAACGTGCTGTGGACCGATGCCGGCCCGCATTTCGTCGACTTCGACGACAGCCGGATGGCGCCCGCGATCCAGGATCTGTGGCTGCTGCTGCCGGGCGATCGCGAAGGCGCGTCGCGTGCGCTGGCGGACCTGCTGGCCGGCTACGAGGATTTCTGCGAATTCGAGCCGCGCGAGCTGCATCTCGTCGAAGCGCTGCGCACGCTGCGGCTGATCCACTACGCGGCATGGCTCGCGCGGCGCTGGGACGATCCCGCGTTTCCGGCCGCGTTCCCGTGGTTCAACACGCATCGTTACTGGGAAGCGCGCGTGCTCGAGTTGCGCGAGCAGATCGGCGCGATGCAGGAAGGGCCGCTCTGGCCCGTGTGACGGCGCGCGCGGCATCCTCGCCGCGCGGCATGCCGGTGCGGGCCGCGGCGCGATGCGCGCGGCCCGTTTCCCGTTTGGCTCAGAACTTCAGCATCAGCTTGATCAGCGCGGCGAAGCGCTTGCCGTACGGCGGCGCGAGCAGGTTGCGTGCGTTCAGGCGCGGCTGCGTGAGCACCGGCTTCATCTTCGAGAACGTCACGAAGCCATCGTAGCCGTGATACGCACCCATGCCGCTCGCACCGACCCCGCCGAACGGCAAACTGCCGCACGCGATGTGCATCAGCGTTTCGTTGATCGACACGCCGCCCGAGATCGTTTCGCGCATCACGCGGTCGATCGTGCCGCCGTCCTCGTCGAACAGGTAGAGCGCAAGCGGACGCGGGCGTGCATTCACGTATGCGATCGCTTCGTCGAGCCGTTCGTACGGCACGAGCGGCAGCAGCGGCCCGAAGATTTCCTCCTGCATCAGTTGTGATGCAGCCGGCACCTGCGTGACCGCGCACGGCACGAAGCGGCGCGATGCAGGATCGGATTGCGCGTCGGACAGCGGATGCAGCTGCGCGCCGGCCGACTGCGCATCGCTCGCGAGCTGCTGCAGCCGCGCGTAGTGGCGCGGCGACACGATCGTCGTGTAGTCGCCGTTGGCCGACAGGTCGGGATACATCTTCGCGAAGCGTGCGCGCGCGCGCTCGATGAACGCGGCTTCCATCCCGCGCGGCAGCAGCACGTAGTCGGGTGCGATGCAGGTCTGGCCGGCGTTCAGTGTCTTGCCCGCGACGATCGCGTCGACGGCCGCATCGAAGCGTGCGTTCGGGCCGACGATCGCCGGCGACTTGCCGCCGAGTTCGAGCGTGACGGGCGTGAGGTTGTCGGCGGCCGCACGCATCACGTGGCGGCCGACATGCGTCGAGCCGGTGAACAGCAGGTGATCGAACGGCAGCCCGCTGAACGCGGCACCCACTTCCGCATCGCCGTTCACGACCGCGACGTGGTCGCGCGTGAAGGTCTTGGCAATGAGCTGCTCGAACAGCGCCGACGTGCGCGGCGTCAGTTCGGACATCTTGATGATCGCGCGGTTGCCGGCCGCGAGCGCGCAGATCAGCGGGCCGGCCGCGAGCAGCACCGGATAGTTCCACGGCACGACGATGCCGACCACGCCGAGCGGCTGCGGAATCACCTTTGCGCGCGCCGGGCGCAGCCACTTGTTCATCGGTTTGCGGATCGGTCTCATCCAGCGCTTGCCGTGCTTGAGCGCGTCGTCGATCTCTTCCTTCGCCATCCAGATTTCCGACAGCAGCACTTCCTGCTTCGCGCGATGACCGAAATCGGCACTGATCGCTTCGGCGAGCGCATCCGCATGGTCGATCAGCATCGTGCGCAGCGCACGCAGGTGTTGCACGCGCGTTTCCCATGCCGGATACGGCGCGCGCAGGTAGGCCGCGCGCTGATCGCGCAGCAGCGCCGTCAGCGCATCCACCGACGGCAGGGCTTGCGGGGCCAGTTCGGGCAGGTCGTTCTTCATGTCGTCTCCTCCAGTTGGGCCTGGCTGGTCGGCCGGCCGTCACGCCGCACGCGCACGCTCGGCGAGCGCGGCGACGCGGATCGGGGTGGTGCGTGTCGCGCGGCGCGGGGCCGGATGCGACGTGTGCTCGAAAAACGGTTGAAGCGTGCAGCGGGCGTCGCATCCACGCGACGGTGTGCGCATCCGGAAGCCGCTTGCTGGCGCATGCGCGTGCGGCGCGATGTGGCTGCCGACCGGCACGCGTCGCTGCGCCGCGCGCGCCTGCCGGTGAACCGAAGCGGCGCGGCGCGACGTGTATGCCGGATCGTGCCGCAGCGCATCGTGCCGCTGCGGCGACAAACCGTCCAAACGGTCGGCGACGACACGTGCCGTTCGATTTCGATCGATTGCGCGCATGACGCCGAGCATCCCCGCGCGGGCAGCCGTTTGAAATGAAATGCGGGCTGCGCGCATCGCATCCGGACAACCCGGTCGGCACGCGGCCTGCAGAACCTGGCGCTGCATCGTCGTCACTCCCGTTTCGCGACGGATCGGCTTCTGGTGGCCGGCGCGTCGCGCACAGCGAATCGATACATCTTAAATTTAGTTCACGCGGGCGTTTAGAGGAATCGCTCTTGAATCCGCGCGCCGCGCGCGCGACGGCCATTCCTACAATGCCCGAATTACAAGAGGGGACGCGGTCGCGCGGCGGCGGTGCCGGGCGCCTTCCATGACACGACGGAGACGTGACATGCAATACGACTACATCATCGTCGGCGGCGGTTCGGGCGGGTCGAGCCTGGCAGGCCGTCTCGCCGATGCCTGCCCCGATGCGACGATCGCGCTGATCGAAGCCGGTTCGCATACGGAGCGCAACCTGCTCGTCAACATGCCGGTCGGCATCGCGGCGCTGGTGCCGTTCAAGCTCGGCACGAACTACGGCTACGAGACGGTGCCGCAGCCCGGCCTCGGCGGGCGGCGCGGCTATCAGCCGCGCGGGCGCGGGATGGGCGGCTCGAGCGCGATCAACGCGATGATCTACACGCGCGGCCACCCGGGCGACTACGACGAATGGGCGCAGCTCGGCGCGACCGGCTGGGGCTGGCAGGACGTGCTGCCGTATTTCCGCCGGGCGGAAGGCAACGCACGCGGCGCCGATGCGTGGCACGGTGCCGATGGCCCGCTGACGGTGTCGGATCTGCGCTTTCGCAATCCGTTCTCCGAACGATTCATCCAGGCCGCGCATGCGGCCGGCTATCCGCTGAACGACGACTTCAACGGCGCGACGCAGGAAGGCGTCGGTTTCTATCAGGTGACGCACCGCGACGGCTCGCGCTGCAGCGTCGCCCGCGCGTACATCTACGGCCGCAACCGGCCGAACCTGCACGTGATCACCGATGCGACGGTGCTGCGCGTCACGTTCGACGGCAAGCGCGCGGCCGGCGTCGCGGTCGCCCGCAACGGGCGCGTCGAGACGCTCGACGCGCGCGCGGAAGTGATCCTGTCGGCCGGTGCGTTCAATTCGCCGCAACTGCTGATGTGTTCGGGGATCGGGCCGGCGGAGCAACTGCGCCGGCACGGGATCGCGGTCGTACAGGATGCGCCGGACGTCGGCACGAACCTGATCGACCATATCGATTTCATCATCAATACGCGCGTGAATTCATCGGAACTGGTCGGCGTGTGCCTGCGCGGGATCGCGAAAATGACGCCCGCGCTCGCGCGCTATTTCTCGAGCCGCACCGGGATGATGACGAGCAACGTCGCGGAGGCCGGCGGCTTCATCAAGAGCGATCCGTCGCTCGAGCGTCCCGACCTGCAACTGCATTTCTGCACGGCGCTCGTGGACGACCACAACCGCAAGATGCACTGGGGCTTCGGCTATTCGCTGCACGTGTGCGCGCTGCGGCCGTTCAGCCGCGGCACGGTGGCGCTCGCGAGCGGCGATGCGCGCGACGCACCGTTGATCGATCCGCGCTTCTTCAGCGATTCGCGGGATCTCGACCTGCTCGTGCGCGGCACGCAGGCGATGCGCAAGATCCTGTCGCAGGCGCCGCTCGCGTCGCAGGGCGGGCGCGAGCTGTACACGCGGGCCGACCAGGGCGAAGCGGAGCTGCGCAAGACGATCGTCGAGCACGCCGACACGATCTACCACCCGGTCGGCACCTGCCGGATGGGTTCGGATGCGCGCGCGGTCGTCGATCCGCAACTGCGCGTGCGCGGCGTCGAAGGGTTGCGCGTGGTGGATGCGTCGGTGATGCCGACGCTGGTCGGCGGGAACACGAATGCGCCCTCGGTGATGATCGGCGAACGCGCGGCGGACTTCATCGTCGCCACGCGCAAGGGCGCGGTGCCGCGCGGCGAGGCAGCCGCTGCGGTGCACGGCCGCTGAGCGGCGCGCGCACGGCGGCGGCCATGCTCAGGCAAACGTATCGACGAGGCCGGCGCGGCTCACGCTCGCGGCGGCCGGTGCGGATTGCGCAGCGCCGACCGGTGCATCGACGGCTGACGATCCGCCGCTCCCGCGTCGCGACGACTGGCCGCCGGCGAAGGATTGTTGCGGGTTCTGTTGCTGCGAGGCGAAGCCGCCGTCGCTGACGGTCGCGCTGCCGAGCCCGAGCCCGCCCGCTTCCATTGCCTCGCGCAGCTTCGGCAGCGCGGCTTCGACCGCTTCGCGCACCTGTGCGTGCTGCGACACGAACAGCGCATGAGCGTTGTTGTCCGCGACGCGCAGCACGACCTGCAGCGGCCCGAGATCGGCCGGATTGAGCGACAGTTCGGCGCTCTGCTGGTGCGCATTCGACAGGAACACGACCTTCTGGCTCAGCGCGTCCGTCCAGTCCGGGGTGCTGATGTGCGGCGCAAGCACGTGCGCGTTCGCGGCGGCGATCGCCCCCGCGGCCGGCGACAGCTGCAGG
>NZ_JAAGPE010000302.1:0-10423 GCF_017104605.1 Burkholderia sp. Ac-20384
CGAAACAATGGAATGTCGATCCGGCATCCTGCCGCGCCGCGAACGGCGAAGTGCAGCATCCGCCGAGCGGCCGGCGCGCGTCGTACGGCCAGCTCGCCGACGCCGCCGCAAAGCTGCCGGTGCCGAACCTCCTGGGCGGTCTGCTGGGCGGCGGCAACAAGAAGTAACGCTTTACCTATCAGAACCACAGGCCAATGGCCGGGCGCGCATCCATACAAAGCCCGGCCGACGGCCGGCGTCACCCGCCAAGCGGGGGCGCCGGCCCTCATCCGTACGAGGATCCGATCATGAATTCCACGCTTGACGGCATCGCCGCGGTCCAGGACCGCCCGCCCCGTTCCGCCACGCCGCTGCGCGCCGGCCTGCTCGGCATCGCCGCCGGGCTCTTCGCACTGTGGATCACGCGCGACCACCCGACGCTCGATGCAGCCACGCGCGCGGTCATCGCCAGCCTCGCGATCATCGGCACGATCGCGCTGCACGAAATCTTCATCTCGCGCGTCTACCTGCGCCCGAGCGCGGGCCTGTCGCGGCAGGCCGTCCGGCCGCTCGGCATCGCGCGCGTCGCGACGCGGCTCGGCGCGCTGACGTCGATCTATGCGGGCATCGGCGTGATCTACTGGCTGCTGCCCGAATACCACGGCGCGTTCTACCTGCCGTTCTGGTCGCTGCTGCGCTCGCTCGCGCCGTACGTGATCGTCGCCGCGCCGTTCTATTTCGCGTGGATGGACCGCCACCAGCGCGAGACCGACGACGCGTACCTGCTGTGGGGCCGCTACCTGTTCCGCCGCGAGCAGCCCGCGAGCTGGAAGCCGGTGCGCGAGATGCTGGCCGGCTGGGGCGTGAAGGCGTTCTTCCTGCCGCTGATGACCGTCTACCTGTCGAAGGACGCCGATCACCTGACCGCGTCGCTCACGAACGCGATGCACGCGCCGATGACGATCGCGGCCTTCGTGTTCATGTACGACCTGTCGTTCACGATGGACCTGATGTTCGGCACCGTCGGCTACCTGTGCACGTTCCGCATCCTCGACAGCCATGTGCGCACCGTCGAGCCGACGACGCTCGGCTGGGTGGCCGCGCTGATGTGCTACCAGCCGTTCTGGTCGCTGTTCTCGAACAACTACATCCGCTACGAAGGCTCGATGTTCTGGGACAACTGGCTGATGTCGGCGCCGACGCTGCGCGTGATCTGGGGTGCCGTGATCATCCTGCTGCTGCTGACCTACGCGCTGTGCACGATCTCGTTCGGGCTGCGTTTCTCGAACCTCACCAACCGCGGGATCATCACGTCGGGCCCGTACCGCTTCACGAAGCATCCGGCGTACATCACGAAGAACCTGTCGTACTGGATGGTGTCGGTGCCGTTCGTCGAGCCGCTCGGCTGGCAGATCGGGCTCATGCACTGCGCGGGGCTCGTCGCGGTCAACCTGATCTACTACACGCGGGCGAAGACGGAAGAGCGCCACCTAATGCGCGATCCCGACTATCGCGCGTATGCCGAGTGGATCGCGCAACACGGGCTGTTCGCGCGGATCAAGCAGGCATTCGGGCAGCGCGCGCCGGCCTGACGCGGTGGCGCAAGGCGGGGCCGGCGGCCGCGCCACTTCACGGAAACGCCGCGCGGCCCGAAACCGCCGCGCGGCGCTGCATGCTCAGTCGAACGAGGCGCCGCGGTCGCGCCCATCACACACGCGACCGGTCGCACGCGTCAGCGCCTTGATCGCGACGAAGCCCGCGAGGCCCATGCCGAAGCAGCAGGCCGCCAGCGGCCACGCGGTCGCGCCGTCGAAGACCAGCGTCGCGAGCGTCCCCACGCCGGTGACGATCATGCCCTGCACCGCGTAGTAGAGCGCAACCGCCTTGCCGGCGGCAGCGCCGAAATCGCGCAGCGCACCGTTCGCGGACACCGACGACATCAGCACGATACCGACCGCAACCAGCCACATCGGCATCACGAACGTCGCGAACGACGGCTTCGCCAGGACCGTACAGATGGCCAGCACGATCGCCCCCGTCATCATCGTGAGCGCCCCTCTCGCAACGCAACCCGCCTCGCCCCACCTCGACACGCACGTCCCTGCGAAGCGAGACACGACAACCATCACGATCGCGACGGTCGCAAAGGCCACGCTGAACGCCTCGCGGGAATAGCCGGCACCGCCGACCAGCACGCGCGGCGCGGTGGAGAAGAACACGAAGAACGCCCCCATCGCGGCGGCAAACGCGAGCGTATGAACCTGAAAAGGCCGGCTGCCGAGAATCGTTGCGACGGACGGCCCCTGCCGGTTCGCCGTCCGCGGCCGCGTTTCGTGCCAGCGTGGCCACGCGCGGCCGCACGCGAGCAGCCCCAGCAGGCCGAGCG
Source organism: Burkholderia sp. Ac-20384 (assembly GCF_017104605.1). NCBI lineage: Bacteria > Pseudomonadati > Pseudomonadota > Betaproteobacteria > Burkholderiales > Burkholderiaceae > Burkholderia > Burkholderia sp. Ac-20384. The sequence goes on from NZ_JAAGPE010000302.1 coordinate 2,366, forward strand.
TCGCGAAGATCGCGCGCCATCCGCAGGCCGTCGCGATGGCCGCACCCAGCAGCGGGCCCAGCGCGGGCACGAACGCCAGCATCGCGCCGAACTGGCTGTAGATCATGCGGCCTTCGGGGCGATCGGCGTAGACATCGCGAACGGTCGCGAACGTGGCGACGAGGGCGGCCGACGCGCCCAGTGCCTGCAGCACGCGCAGCGCGACGAACAAGCCGCCGCCGGTGGCGATCGCAAGCGCCAGGGAAGCCGCCGCAAAACACAGTGCACCGCCCAGCACCACCGGCCGTCTGCCGACACGGTCCGACAACGGGCCGAAGATCATCTGGCCCAGGCCGAGGACGACCATGTAGACGCTCAGCGTCAACTGGACGATGGCCGGTGACGTACCCAACGCGGACGGCATCTCCGGGATCACCGGCAGGTACACGTCCATCGCCAGCGACGCGAGGAGATCGAAAGGCGCCATCAGCAGCAGCGCCGACGACAACGAATAGGCCCAGACGGGCGTGGATTGTTCAGGCATGACAAGGCATCCGCTCAGAAAAGGGAATCTGGCGGCGATCTGCCTGGTCAGCGAGGGACAACGGGAGATCGCCGCAACGACCGGTTGACGAAGGTCGTTGCGGCTTAGCGATCCGTGGACGGGCCGGCTCCCATGGAGGAATCCTTGCGGTGTGCGTTGACTGCGCAGTGTAGTCGGTTCGACTGGACGGCACCAGCCGCGTGCGCGCTGCCCGGCGGCACCCGCCGGGCCGGCCCGCGTCGCCTTCCGCTCAGGCGGCGGCACGCCCTCATGCGGCCAATTGTCGCGAAACGACGCGATTCTCCGCCTTTCGTCGCTTTTCATCTCCTGTCCGATTGCCCACCGGAATCGCGTCGCGTATGGTGCTGGCCGTCCGCGTGCGATACAGCGCCCGACCCGCGCGCTGTCGCCCGGACCTTCGACCGTCGTCCCGCACGACGGCCGCGCGGGCCGTGCCCGCCGCTCACCGTCTCCGCGATCCCGCCCTTCGGCGCCGCGCATTCATGAGGAGAGAGACGTGATCCACAAAGTCCTGATCCTGTTCGCACTCTGCATCGCGGGCCTCGCCGCGATCGCCGCCGGTTTCCAGCACATCCCCAGCTGATTCGCGGCCCCGGCTCGCTTCGCCGAGCCCGGGGGCCGCACCCATTCCTTTCCCCTTTTGCGATGAACCACTTTCTCGGACCGCCCGGGACGGGCGACCTTTGCCATGCGTATCGACGTACAGCATTCCCAGCACGACATCGACGATGAACTCGACACGCTCTACACGCGTCTCCACCAGCCGGGCCATCGCCTGCACGGCCTGCCGGCCGTCGCGCTCGGCCGCTCCGGCCTGATCGTCCGCCACCGAGAAGCGGACGGCGAATACTTCCTGTATGTCGAAGATCCGGCCGCGCGCCAGCTCGCCGGCTATACGGTGTTCAACCGCCTGCCTGAAATCCCGCGCCGCGCCGACCGCTACCTGCGCGCGCCGCATACGCGGCTGCGCGGGTCCGCGCAACGCAAGGGCGTCGCGACGACGCTGTATCGCTGGGGGCTCGACGCGGGCCTGTGCCTGATCAGCGGCGCGCGCCAGTCGGTCGGCGCCGCGCAGTTGTGGACGGCGCTCGCGCAGGATTACCGGCACGGCTTCGTCGATATCGACGGGCGTGCGCTGCGTTATCTCGGCGAAACCGTCGCCGATGACGTGCACGGTGCGCTGCATACGCGGCGGCTGATGCTCGGCAATGGATGGGGAATCGGGGAATTCGCGCGCGTGACGGGGATGGCCGGTGCCGCCGGCATGTGAGCGTTAATGCACCGGGCAACGCCGCGCTAGATCGCGATGCCCGTTCGTTCGCTGAACGCCGCACGCAAGAGGTGTGCGTCCGTCATCTCCATCCGGGCGAGCTCGGCGAGCACCGACGGAAGCAGCCATTCGATGTTCGGATCGACACGCTTCATCTGCTCGACCAGCGCGGCCGTGAACGCCGCATCCTCGTGTGCGCCCGACTCTCCGGCCTGACGGCGCTGCCGGTACAGCACGCCGACCCAGTAGCCGATTCGCTCCGGCACGATCCAGCCGGCATACGTACGCGGGAACTCGGCCTTGCGCAGCGCATCGCGCACGACGTCTTCCGGATCGCGCGTCGCGGGCGAGAAACACATTTGCTCGCTCTGCACGAGCAACGCTGAGGTTGCATTGTCGTACGCCGCATAGGTCTCGCTGCAGACGCCCGTGTCGGGATCGAAGCGATAGCCGACGTGGACGGTCACTCGCCCGTCCGGCATCGCGAACGTCCGGTTCGGCGGACACAGCGCGTGACGCTCGGCGAGTGTCAGGAACGCGCCGGTCGCATGCGAATACTCGCGTTCGCGCTGGCGATTGAGCGTCGGATCGATGACCCAGACGACCAACGTCGCCGTGTCGGGACGATCGCGCGCCGTTAGATAGCTTTCTGCCGGAATCGCTGCCACAACCGTCGGCGGCAGGTCGGCATGGCCGATGCGTTTGCGGAACGGCATCGACGTCACTGTCGCTTGCTGTTCAACCGGCGTGCAATGGCACAACGCCTGGCCGTACCCCCACACCTGATTGCAGCGCACGGCGCTGCCACAGTCGTTCCGGAACACTGGTTCATGCCAGCCCCCTGTTGTTTCATTCCGTTTCCAGGCATCCGCCCTCTCACGCGTGCGGGATCGATCCCAGCGATTGTAGCGGTAGCTGTTCATGCGCAGCGCGGCTCGAACACCGGTGCGATAATCCGTGCGATCTGCGCGACGCTCGCCGCTACGCCACGCGCCAACCGACACGCACCTCGATGACCACCGATCCCCGCACCCACGCCGACCGACACCTCGACATCGTCGCGCTGTGCGGCAGCCTCCGCGCGCAGTCGTACAACGCCGCGCTGCTCGATGCGGCCGCGCTCGTCGCGCCGCGCGGCATGCGCATCGTGCGCTTCGATCGTCTCGGCGAATTCCCGCTGTTCAATCCCGACACCGAATATCCGTCGCCCGCTGCGGTACGTGACCTGATCGATCGAGTGAATGCCGCCGACGGCCTGCTGATCGCCAGCCCGGAATACGCGCACGGCGTAACGGGCGTGATGAAGAACGCGCTGGACTGGATCGTGGGATGCGAGGCCGTCGTGTACAAGCCGGTCGCGGTGCTGAATGCGTCGCCGCGCGCGACGCATGCGGACGCGGCGCTGCGGGAAACGCTGTCGGTGATGTCGGCGAACATCGTCGAACCCGCATCAATCGCGCTGCCGATCCTCGGGAGCCAGCTCGACGCGGCGGGGATCGCCGCACTTCCGCCGTTCGCATCGGCGCTGGCCGATGCGTTGCACGCGCTGCGCGCGGCAATCCAGAAGACAGGGCCAGGCCGGTAGCAGCCCGCGTTCGTTACCGCGCCTTCGCGCGCGTCACCTTCTTCGCCGGTTTGGCCACCTTCGCGCGCGGCGCTTCCTTTTCGGGCTGCGCACCGCCGCCGGCGAGATCCTCGAGCCACGCGAGCGCGTCGACATACGACAGGAACTGCTGCAGATAAGCCGGCGACAACTCGCGCATCGTCGCGAGCGACCGGTGCACGAGACTGTTCGAATTGAGCGGCCCCGCGTTGCGCGGCACCTGGTCGAGCGACTGACGGTACTGCTGTTCCGTGCGGACTTTCGACCACATCGTGCGGAAGTAGTCGACCAGCTCGGGGTCGAGCCCGCGCCGGTCGGCCTGCGCATCACGCGCGAGCCGCTCGACGAGTGCCGCCAGCGCGCCGCGCGCGGGCGCGTCTACCGCGCCGCTTGCGGTGGCCGTTTCACCGGCGCGCGCGACAACCTCCGCGAAGCCTTCGAGCAACGTCGCCAGCCGTGCGTCGAGCAACACGCGTGCATCGCCTTCGAGCGCGGCCGCCCGCCGTTCAAGCGCGTCGATCCGGTGAAAGCGCACCGGATCGAGCCGGTCGGCACCTTGCTCGCGCCATGCGTCGAGCGTCGTGCGAACGTGCGTCGCGTCGCCGGTCACTGCGCCTTCCCTCCGTTCGACGCCGACTTGCGCGGCACCGGCGCGATCTCCACGCGCCGGTTCTTCGCGCGGCCTTCATCGTCCGCATTCGAGCTGACCGGTTGCTCGGAGCCGAACGCGGCCGCGAACACCGACGACGCCGGCACGCCGGCGTCGATCAGCGCGCGCGTGACCGTCAACGCACGCTTGGCCGACAGTTCCCAGTTGTCCGTGAACTGGCGGTTGCCCGCATGCACCTGCTGGTCGTCGGCGAAGCCGCTGATCATCAGGATCTCGTCGCGCGTCTTCAGGTAGGCGCCCAGCGGCGCGGCCAGCGTCTTCAGCAGGTCGCGGCCCGCGGGCTGCAACTGGTCGGAATTCAGCGCGAACAGCACGTTGCCGCTGATGCCGATGCGGCCGTTCACGAGCGTCACGCGGCCGGCCGCGAGCGGCCCGGCGAGCGCCTGCTCGAGCGACTTGCGCTGCTGCGCTTCCTGCTGGCGCGCGCGCACGGCTTCCTCGAGCTTCGACGTGAGCTGAAGCTGCATCCCGATCACGCCAACGAGGATCAGCACGAACGCGCCGAGCAGCACCGACATCAGGTCGGCGAACGCGGGCCATACCGGTGCGGAGGACGCGCCGCCGTCGATTTCGTCGTGCATGCGTTACGCTCCGACGCTCGCCCGCCGGCCGGCGAGCTGCTGCAGGTCTTCGACGATCTGCTTCTGCGACATCATGCTCAGGTCGATCACCTCGCGCGCCTGCGCGACGTAGTACTCGAGCTGCTCGTCGCTGCGCGCGAGCGACTTCTCGAGCGCGGCCTCGATGCGTTGCAGATGGGTCAGCAGCTTGTCGTTCGACTCGCCGAATACCTGCACGGCCATCCCGAACGCGTCGCCGAGGCTCGCGACCTCGACGGCGCCCGCCGTGACTTGCGCGGCCACCGAGTCGAGCTTGCGCGTTTCGGCATCGACGGTGTCGTTGAAGCGCGCGCCGACGCGGTCGAGCAGGTCGGCCGACGTGCTGACGAGCGCGTCGATCGCCGTGCGCTGTTCGGTCGACGCGTGGTTGACCGCGCCGAGCAGCGTTTCGAGCGTCGCGAGCAGGCGGCTGCGTTCCTCGAGCATCGCGGTGTCGTGCACCAGGCTGTCGGACAGGCGCTGGCGCAGCTCGGCGACGACGTCGGCCGCAGCCTTCGGCGCCTCCGATGCAGCCTGCACGAGGCGCGCGATCTCGTTGATCGTGTCGCTCGCATGCACCTGCGCCTGCGCGGTGATGTCGTTCGCGGTGCGGGCCAGCGTGTCGCAGATGTCCTGCTGACGCGTCGCGGCCTGCGCGCTCGTTTGCGCCCATTCGTCGCGCAGCGCGGCGGCCATCGCGGCGAGCGAGTCGTTCCATGCGGACAGGCGCTGTTCGTCGCGCGCGGCCAGTTGCGTCTGCAGGCCGGCGTGCGAATCGCGGATCGTCGACAGCAGCTCGTTCGAGCGTTGTTCGAACGTCGACGCCTGCGTGGTCAGATCGCGCGTCGTTTGGGCGAGTGCGTCGCAGATTTCCTGCTGACGGCCCGCGCTGTGCACGCCTGCGCGCTGCCATTCGTCACCGAGCTTCGTGGCCATCGCGGCCAGCGAGTCGTTCCATGTCGACAGGCGCTCTTCATCGCGTGCGGCCAGTTGCGTCTGCAGGCCGGTATGCGAATCGCGAATCGTCGACAGCAGCTCGTTCGAGCGTTGTTCGAAGGTCGATGCCTGCGTAGTCAGATCGCGCGTGGTTTGTGCGAGTGCGTCGCAGATTTCCTGCTGACGGCCTGCGCTGTGCACGCCTGCGCGCTGCCATTCGTCACCGAGCTTCGTGGCCATCGCGGCCAGCGAGTCGTTCCATGCCGACAGGCGTTCTTCATCGCGTGCGGCAAGCTGCGTCTGCAGGCCCGTGTGCGAATCGCGAATCGTCGACAGCAACTCGTTCGAGCGTTGTTCGAACGTCGATGCCTGTGTAGTCAGATCGCGCGTCGTTTGGGCGAGTGCGTCGCAGATTTCCTGCTGGCGGCCCGCGCTGTGCACGCCTGCGCGCTGCCATTCGTCGCCGAGCTTCGCGGCCATCGCGGCCAGCGAATCGTTCCATGTCGACAGGCGTTCTTCATCGCGTGCGGCAAGCTGCGTCTGCAGGCCCGTGTGCGAATCGCGGATCGTCGACAACAGATCGTTCGAACGTTGTTCGAACGTCGATGCCTGTGCGGTGAGATCGCGCGTCGTTTGCGCCAGTGCGTCGCAGATTTCCTGCTGACGGCCGGCACTGTGAACACCTGCGCGTTGCCATTCGTCGCCGAGCTTCGCGGCCATCGCGGCCAGCGAATCGTTCCACGCAGCGACGCGCTGTTCGTCGCGCGCCGCCAGGTCGGACTGCAACCCCGCATGCGACTCGCGCATCGCGGCGAGCGTCGCGCCGGAATGGCGTTCGAACGTCGCGGCGGCGTCGCCCAGCGCGCGCGCATGCTGGCCGGCCAGCGTCTCGCCGACCTGCTCCTGGCGCGACAGCGCATCGCGCCATGCGTCCGACAGGCGGCTTTCGGTCGATTCGAGGCGCGTCGCCACGCCGTCGAGCAGGTCCGTCGAACGCTGCGAGAACGTGTCGGTGAACTGGCCGAGCGTCGTCTGCAGCTGCTGCGCGACGGCGTCGCCCGCGCGGCGCTGTTCGTCGAGCGCGCGGTTCCAGACGGCCGTCACGTTGCCGGTGGTCTTCTCGAAACCGTCCGTCAGCCCGTCGAGCTGACGCTGCACGGCGCCCGTCACGGTATCGCGCAGCGCGGCCATCTCCTGCGCGAGCCCCGTCATCGTCGCGGCGACGACCGGCTGCAGCGCGGCGCCGGCCACGCGCGCGCTTTCGGCGGCGCTTTCCTTCAGCGCGTCACCGACATTCGACGCGAGGCCCGCATACGCGCGCTCGGTCCGGTCGAAAAACGCCTGCTGGCTTTCGATCTGGCGATCGTGCAGCGCGACGCTGCGCGCCTCGAGCGTCGTCATCATCGTCTGCAGACGATCGACCAGTGCCGGCATCACGTCGGCCTGGCGCTGCAGCAGCCGGAACGATTCGTCGCGCTGGTGCGCGGACGAATGCACGCGCAACGTCGTTGCGATCTTCGCGTCGAGCTGCTGGGCCGCGTCGATCCGCTCGCGGCGCACAAGCGCGGACAGCAGGCCGAGCATCGCGGACGTCGCGACGCCGGCGATCGACGTGCCGAACGCGAAGCCGAGGCCCTTCACCGGCGCGATCAGCGACGCGCGGATCGCGTCGAGATCGGTTGCACTTTCGAGCGCGGCGCCGGTGCCCTTCAGCGTGACGACCATCCCGAGCAGCGTGCCGAGCATGCCGAGCAGCACGAGCAGGCCGACGAGGTAAGGCGTGAGCGACGGGCCCGGCAGCGCGACGCGCGCGCCTTCGACCCGTGCGCGCACGGCGCCGCGCAGGCCCGGATGCAGCGTGTCGAGCCACGTATCGAGTTTCGCGGGCGGCTCGGTCAGGCCGGCGACCGCGCGCGACAGCGTGGCGGTGGCCTGCCGGTAGCGCAGCAGCTCCCATGCGCCGGCGACGTAGCACGCGGCGATCAGCAGCGTGACGGCCGACGCCAGCGGGTTCGACGCGACATAGCCGACGCCGATCCAGCCCACAGCGAGCAGACCGGCGACGAAGACAACGAGATCAAGGCGAATTCTGGACATAGCGTGTTGATTAGCTGGTGCGAAGGGCCGCGAGCAGCCCGTCTACCGTTTGAAACCGGACTTCGAGTTCGGCAAGCAGGATGCTTTGCATCTCGTCGCGAAACGTATCGAGCCATGCGCCGGGCACGATCGCCGCGACGGCCGTGCCATCGGCCACTACCGCGCCGTCATCGGCCGGGTCGGCCGTTGCTGCGGCTGCGGCTGCGGATTCGGCATCGGCCAGCGCCTGCCGCTCCGCGTCGCGCAGCCGCCCGAAACGCGTGCCGAGCAACGCGGGGATGGCCGACAGCAGGCTGCGCTCGCGTGCGCCGAGCACGCGCTCCATGATCGCGTCGAGCG
>NZ_JAAGPE010000303.1:0-239 GCF_017104605.1 Burkholderia sp. Ac-20384
GAAAAAAAAAAAAAAAAACCACACCCGCGTCTCGTCAAGAGACTGTAAACTCAACACATACAAACAACATACCACAAAACCAAACACACGCCCTATAGACAGTATACTATACTCAACGTCCTCAAGGGCTACGATGTTCAGAAGCGTAAGTGCCATCACAGTCAACACTCATAATCACAACGAGCGATTCATAAACCAAGACCGCGCACGACCGCGAACATACTACGTCACACAACTGA
>NZ_JAAGPE010000304.1:0-10710 GCF_017104605.1 Burkholderia sp. Ac-20384
CCGGCGTCGGCGTCGGCGTCGGCGTCGGCGTCGCCGCTGCGCCTTGCCGCCAGATCTGCCCGCCCGCCCGCGGGTTGTCGTCGACGATCACAACCGTCGCACCGCTTCGCGCGGCAGCCTGCGCGGCCGACAGCCCGGCCGCGCCCGCGCCGACGATCGCGACGTCGACGCTCAGTCGTTCCTGTTTCATCGCGTGCGCTCCACCTGCATCCCGTCGCGGCACAGCGTCTGGCAAGCCAGCCGGCGGCGGCCGTCGATCGTCATCCTGCACTCCTGGCAAACACCCATCCCGCAAAACGGCGCACGCGCCGCGCCCGTGCACGACACGCGCGTCGTGTCGTCGCCGCTCGCCGCGACGGCGGCCGCGACGGTCGAACCGTCGGCCACCGTCAGCGCGCGGCCGTCCAGATGAATGATCATGTCAACCTCCGCCGGGCCGCGCCAAGGGGGCTGACCGCCCCCGCTGGGGGCGCCGCGCATGGGACCGGAGTCAGCGCTGAAGCGCCCACTCCGGTCGACAGAGAGCGAAGTGAGCGTGTGGGTCGTTTCATGTCAGCGCTCCGGCTACAAGGGACGTGCTCAGGAAGCGTCCCGGCAAATACGGTTCGATATCGATAGGCGGCCGTTCACCGGCCATCAGCGCAGCGACGAGCCGCGCGCTGCCCGGCGCGGTCGTCACGCCGAGCCCTTCATGCCCAACCGCGAGCCACACGCCCGGCCGCGCCGGATGCTCGCCGAGCAGCGGCAGCCCGTCGGGGCTCGCGGAACGGAACCCCGTCCATGCGCGGATGCCGTTCAGGTCGGCCAGGTCGGGCAGATAACCCACCGCGCGGCGCAGCATGCGTGCGAGCACGGGCGGTTCGACTTGCGCGTCCTCGGTGTCGAACTGGCGCGACGATCCGATCAGCAACTGGCCGGTCGGCCGCGGCTGCACGTTGAACGCGACCGACGTGCCGTCGCTCGCATGCGCGCTCGCCGCATAGCCCAGCTCGACGAGCTGGTGCGACACCTGGCCCGGATAGCGGTCGGTGATCAGCAGATGGCCCTTTTTGGGGCGCAGCGGCAGCTCGGGCAGCAGCGTGCGCGCGGCAACGCCGTTCGCGACGAGCACCCGCTCCGCGCGCAGCGTGTCGCCGCTCGCGAGCGTCACGCTCGGGCCATCGACCGCGACGGCCCGGTCGCGCCGCAACGTGATGCGCGGCGCGCGCTGCAGCAGCCAGTTCGCGGTGACGGGCGCATAGAGGATCGCATCGCCGGGAATCTTCAACGCGCCGCCAAGGCCCGCGCGCAGCATCGGCTCCAGCTGCGCGAGCGTCGCCGCGTCGATCAGTTCGCCCGCCACGCCGTGCGCGGCCAGCGTCGCCTGCTTCGCACGCGCCAGATCCATTTCGTGCGCATCGGCGGCGAGCCACAGCGTGCCGCAGTTGCGGTACGCGCACCCTTCGGGCATCTCGCCGCTCAGCGCGCGCCACAGTTCGATCGAGTAATGGCTCAGCGCGAGTTCGGCCGCGTTGTCGTCCATCGCGACGAGGTGCCCCATGCCCGCGCCGGTTGCCCCGCCGCTCGCGTCGTCGACGACGAGCACGCGCAGCCCGCGCTGCGCGAGTTCGTGCGCGCACGCCGCGCCGACGATGCCGGCGCCGATCACGACGACATCCGTCTTCGTGTCGCTCACGGCGCAATACCCCAGCCGAACGGATCGTCTTCCTCGATCAGCAGCGTCGCTTCCGCGCTCAGGTGCGCGCTGCCGCGGATCGTCGGCACGATGCCGCCTTCGGCCTGCTCGTAGCTCGCCTGGAACACGCTGCCGATCACGCTCGCCTGCCGCCACACGGCGCCCGGCGCGAGCTTGCCGTCGGCCGCGAGGCACGCGAGCTTCGCGCTCGTGCCGGTGCCGCACGGCGAACGGTCGTATGCGAGGCCCGGGCACAGCACGAAGCTGCGGCTGTCGTGCTCGGGATCGTCGGCGAACAGCTCGATATGGTCGATCTCGCCGCCGTTCGCGCCGCTGATGCCCGCGCGTTCGAGCCCTTCGCGCACCGCCGACGCGTATGCGGTGAGCGCCGCGACGTTGTCGCCGGCGACGCGCTGCCCGTGGTCGCTGATCAGGAAGAACCAGTTGCCGCCCCACGCGATATCGCCCTTTACGGGGCCGTAACCCGGCACGTCGAGCGCGACGCCCTGCGCATGACGATACGCGGGCACGTTGCGCACGCTGACCGACAGGTCGTCGTGCAGCGTCGCCTCGACGGTGCCGACCGGCGTTTCGATCCGGTGCACGCCGGGCGCGATGCGCCCCATATGGTGCAGCGTGCGCACGACGCCGATCGTGCCGTGCCCGCACATCCCGAGATAGCCGCTATTGTTGAAGAAGATCACGCCGGCCGCCGCATCGGGCGACACGGGTTCGCACAGCAGCGCGCCGACCAGCACGTCGCTGCCGCGCGGTTCGAGAATGCATGCGGTGCGGTAGCGGTCGTGCTCGCGCGCGAGCACGTCGCGGCGTTCGGCCATCGTGCCGCTGCCGAGCGCGGGGAAACCGGACACGACGAGCCGAGTGGGTTCGCCGCCCGTGTGCGAATCGATGATCTGGATGCGCTTCATCATGAGCCGTCCGAAGTGGGGAAAGGAGCACAGCTTCCTCCGTCGCGCGTCCGCCCGCTTGTGGCTTTTCGATGAGGACGACGACGAAATCGGCATAGTGCGAAGCGCCCTTCCCGCGCCGTCCGGTCGCTGTGCCGATTTCGTCATTTTGCTCCGCGATACGACTCAAGCGTGATGGGCATTTGCGCGGCGATACTGGTTGCCACACCGACACCTGTCGGCCGACCGATACAAACACGTAGGAGATTGAAGTGAGCCGAAACGCCATTCAGTGGACCGGGGTTTTCCCGGCCGTCAGCACCCAGTTCAAGCCGGACTTTTCCCTCGACATCGACGCCACGCACCGCGTGGTGAAGAACCTGGTGAACGACGGCGTATCGGGCCTCGTGGTCTGCGGCACGGTCGGCGAAAACACGTCGCTGTCGACGAGCGAGAAGCTCCAGGTGATCGAAGCCGCCCGCGACGCGGCCGGCGGCAAGATTCCGGTGATCGCCGGCATCGCCGAATTCACGACCGAATTCGCGCGAAACACGGTGCGTGAAGCGCAGCGCGTCGGCGTCGACGGCGTGATGGTGATGCCCGCGCTGGTCTACTCGGCGAAGCCGCACGAAACCGCCGCCCACTTCCGCGCGGTCGCAACCAGCACCGACCTGCCGGTGATGGTCTACAACAACCCGCCGATCTACAAGAACGACGTGACGCCCGACGTGCTGATCGCGCTGCAGGATTGCGAAAACATCGTCTGCTTCAAGGATTCGTCGGGCGATACGCGCCGCTTCATCGACCTGCGCAACGCGGTCGGCGATCGCTTCGTGCTGTTCGCGGGCCTCGACGACGTCGTGGTCGAGAGCATTGCCGTCGGCGCCGAAGGCTGGGTGTCGGGCATGTCGAACGCGTTCCCGAAGGAAGGCGAGACGCTGTTCCGCCTCGCGAAGCAAAAGCGTTTCGACGAAGCGCTCGCGCTGTATCGCTGGTTCATGCCGCTACTGCACCTCGATGCACGCCCCGATCTCGTGCAGTGCATCAAGCTGTGCGAAGAGCTGGTCGGCCGCGGCAGCGCGATCACGCGTCCGCCGCGCCTCGCGCTGCAGGGCGACACGCTCGCGGAAGTGAAGGCCATCGTTGCGAAGGCGCTCGAAACGCGCCCGGCGCTGCCCGACGTCGGTCTCTGACTGACTCCCCCTGCGGCGGCGCGCGGGCTTTCCGCCTGCGCGCCGCCGTCTCCGGTCCGGCATGGCCTGCGGGCCCGTTCACATCGGCGCCCGCCCGCGCCGCGCGTGAACGCCTCGCAGCCCGCCCCGGTCGTTCGAACCGGGCGACGCCGGCCGGCAGGCTGGCGCCGCTGCTCCGTCGGAGCGCGGCGCACCTCAAGCCTGTGCCGATATTCCTCCAGGAGACAAGCCCATGCCAGGCCAAGGCAACGCTCACCCGTCTGTCCCGCATTCCCGTTCCGCGCACCCCGACGCGGGTCACGGCAAGTTCAAGAAACAGCTGTCGCTGACCGATCTCACGTTCATCGGTCTCGGCGCCATTTTCGGTTCGGGGTGGCTGTTCGCCGCGAGTCACGTGTCGACGATCGCAGGCCCGGCCGGCATCTTCTCGTGGCTGCTCGGCGGCTTCGCAGTACTGCTGCTCGGCATCGTCTACTGCGAACTCGGCGCCGCGCTGCCGCGCGCGGGCGGCGTGGTCCGCTACCCGGTGTTCTCGCACGGCCCGCTGCTCGGCTACCTGATGGGCTTCATCACGCTGATCGCCTTTTCGAGCCTGATCGCGATCGAAGTCGTCGCCGCGCGCCAGTACGCGGCCGCATGGTTTCCGGGCCTGACCGTCGAAGGATCGAGCGACCCGACCACGCTCGGCTGGCTCGTGCAGGCCGCGCTGCTGTGCTTCTTCTTTTACCTGAACTATTCGAGCGTGAAGACGTTCGCGAAGGCGAACAACATCATCAGCATCTTCAAATTCATCGTGCCGCTGGCGGTGATCGCGGTGCTGTTCACGCTCTTCAAGCCCACGAACCTCACCGTGCACGGCTTCGCGCCGTTCGGCATGCCGGGCATCGAGATGGCCGTGTCGGCGGGCGGCATCATCTTCGCGTACCTCGGGCTCACGCCAATCGTGTCGGTCGCGAGCGAGGTGCGCAATCCGCAGCGCACGATCCCGATCGCGCTGATCCTGTCGATCCTGCTGTCGACGCTGATCTACGTGCTGCTGCAGCTCGCGTTCATCGGCAGCATCCCCACCGCCATGCTCGCCGCCGGCTGGCATGACGTGAGCAAGGCGTTCTCGCTGCCGTACCGCGACATCGCGCTGGCGCTCGGCGTCGGCTGGCTCGCGGTGATGGTCGTCGCCGACGCGATGATCTCGCCGAGCGGCTGCGGCAACATCTACATGAACGCGACGCCGCGGGTCGTCTACGGCTGGGCGAAGACGGGCACCTTCTTCAAGGTGTTCACGCGCGTCGACGAAGCGTCGGGCATCCCGCGCGCGGGCCTGTGGCTCACGTTCGGCCTCGCGATCTTCTGGACGCTGCCGTTCCCGTCGTGGGAAGCGCTGATCAACATCGTGTCGGCCGCGCTGGTACTCAGCTACGCGGTCGCACCGGTGTCGGTCGCCGCACTCCGCCGCACCGCGCCCGACCTGCCGCGACCGTTCCGCGCCAGCGCATTTGGCATCACCGGCCCCGCGTCGTTCGTGATCGCCGCGCTGATCGTCTACTGGTCGGGCTGGAGCACGGTGTCCTGGCTGCTCGGCCTGCAGATCGTGATGTTCGTGATCTATCTCGCGTGCCGCCGCTGGGTGCCGACCGCGCACCTGAGCCTCGCCGAGCAAGTGCGTTCGTCTGCGTGGCTGATCGCGTTCTATGCCGCGATGATCGTGCTGTCGTATCTCGGCGGCTTCGGCGGCACGGGCCAGCTTGCGCATCCGTACGACACGGTCGTCGTCGCCGCCGTCGCGCTCGTCATCTATTACTGGGGCGCGAATACCGGCGTGCGCGCCGACAAGCTGCAACTCGACGACGACGAAGACTGACGCACTCGTCCCTTTTCCCATGATCCCTTCGGCCGGGCGCCTCACGCCCGGCCCCTGTTTTTTCCGAGGAAAACCATGCAACTCACAGGTCAGCTCCTGATCGGCCAGTCCGCCGTCGCCGGACCGAACGGCACCCTCCACGCGATCGCCGCCGCAACCGGCGAACGGCTCGAACCCGCCTTCGGCGGCGCGAGCCTGCACGACCTGGAGACGGCCTGCGCGCTCGCCGACGACGCCTTCGACACGTATCGCGAAACGTCGCTCGAAGCCCGCGCCGCGTTTCTCGACGCAATCGGCCGCCACATCATGGCGCTCGGTGATGACCTGATCGAGCGCTGCGTCATCGAAACGGGCCTGCCGCGCGCGCGCATCGAAGGCGAGCGCGGCCGCACGGTCGGCCAGCTCGCGCTGTTCGCGTCGCTCGTGCGCGACGGCGGGTTTCTCGACGCGCGGATCGATCCGGCACGCCCCGAGCGCAAGCCGCTGCCGCGCGTCGACCTGCGCCTGCGCAACGTCGCGGTCGGGCCCGTCGCCGTGTTCGGCGCGTCGAACTTCCCGCTCGCGTTCTCGGTCGCCGGCGGCGATACCGCATCGGCACTGGCGGCCGGCTGCCCGGTGATCGTCAAGGCGCATTCGGCGCACCCGGGCACGTCGGAACTCGTCGGCCGCGCGATCCAGCAGGCCGCACGCGAATGCGGGATGCCGGCCGGCGTGTTCTCGCTGCTGTTCGACGCGTCGCGCGAAATCGGCCAGGCACTCGTTGCCGATCCGCGCATCAAGGCCGTCGGCTTCACCGGCTCGCGCCGCGGCGGCGTCGCGCTGATGCACATCGCAGCCGCGCGCCCCGAGCCGATTCCCGTCTATGCGGAAATGAGCTCGATCAATCCCGTGCTGCTGCTTCCCGCCGCGCTCGACGCGCGCCACGACACGATCGCGCCGCCGTTCGTCGCATCGCTCACGCTCGGCGCCGGCCAGTTCTGCACGAACCCGGGCCTCGTGCTCGCCGTCGACGGGCCCGCGCTGCGCGCGTTCGAGGAAACGGCCGCCGCTGCGGTACGTGCAGCGCCCGCGCAAACGATGCTGACGCCGCACATCCACGCCAGCTACAAACAAGGTGTCGAGGCGCTGCGCGATCACACTGCCGTCGAGCTGCTCGCTCAAGGCGTCGAAGGCAATCGCCTGCAGGCCCGTGCGGCGCTGCTCGCGACCTCGGCGGATGCGTTCATCGCGTATCCCGAATTGCGCGACGAGGTGTTCGGCCCCGCTTCGCTGATCGTCCGTTGCCCGGATGCCGACACGCTGCATCGCGTACTGAAGTCGCTCGAAGGCCAGTTGACGATCGCCGCGCACCTCGCCGACGGCGACGCGCCGCTGTTCGCCGCGCTGCGCCCGCTGCTCGAGCGCAAGGCCGGCCGCATTCTCGTCAACGGCTTCGGCACGGGCGTCGAGGTCGGCCATGCAATGGTGCACGGCGGCCCGTTCCCGGCCACGTCCGACACGCGCACGACGTCCGTCGGCGCGCGCGCGATCGAACGCTTCCTGCGCCCCGTGTCGTATCAGGACCTGCCGGATGCGCTGCTGCCGGACGCGATCCGCAACGGCAATCCGCTGAATGTGCCGCAACGCATCGACGGCGTGCCGGCGCCGCGGGAGGCGTGACATGACCGCATCCACCGCCGAAGTCGTCCTGTCGCTCGATGAAGTCCACGCGCTCGCGCTGCGCGTGCTGACGCACAACGGCATGTCCGACGCGCATGCGCGGGCCATCGCCAACGTGATCACGCAAGGTCAGCGCGACGAATGCCATTCGCATGGCGTGTACCGGCTGCTCATCTGCGTGCGGTCGCTGAAGAAGGGCAAGGTCGATCCGCAGGCCGTGCCGACGCTGCGCCGGCTGTCGTCGTCGATCGTCTCGGTCGACGCGCATCGCGGCTTTTCGCTGCTGAGCTTCGAAACCGGCCTGCCCGTGCTCGTCGAAATGGCGAAGCAGCACGGCATCGCCGCGATGACGATCAACCACTGCTACCACTTCTCCGCGCTGTGGCCCGAGGTCGAGGCCATCGCGGCCGAGGGGCTGGTCGGCATCGCAATGAATCCGAGCCATAGCTGGGTCGCGCCGGAAGGCGGCCGTGAGCCGGTGTTCGGCACGAACCCGATCGCGTTCGCGTGGCCGCGCCCGGGCGGCGTGCCGTTCGTGTTCGATTTCGCGACGAGCGCGATCGCGCGCGGCGACATCGAGCTGCATGCGAAGCAAGGCAAGGCGATCCCGCCGGAATGGGCAATCGACGCCGACGGCCGGCCGACCACCGATCCGAAAGCCGCGCTGCAGGGCGCGATGCGCACGTTCGGCGGCCACAAGGGTTCGGCGCTCGCGGCGATGGTCGAACTGCTCGGCGGTGCGCTGATCGGCGACATGACGAGCCGCGAGTCGATGGACTTCGACGAAGGCGTCGGCGCGACGCCGTGCCACGGCGAGCTCGTGATCGCGTTCGACCCGAAGGTGTTCCTCGGCGACGATCTCGACACGGGGCTCGCGCGCGGCGAACGGATGTTCGACTCGATCGTCGCGCAGGGGGCGCGGCTGCCGTCGCAACGCCGCTTCGACGCCCGCGCGCGCAGCATCGCGCACGGCGTGCGGATTCCGAAGGCGCTCTACGACGAGATCCTGACGCTGCTCGACTGATCGCGAAGCGTGGGGCCGGATCGCGCATTCATCCGCGATCGAGACGCGATCCGGCTTTCTCGCGGGCCGGTCGCGCGAGCGCACCGCCACCGCACACGCGTTCCGCGCCGGGCGCGCCGCCCACGCCGGTTGCCGGCCCCATGGGCGCCACGCCTGCGGCGGCTGTGGGATAATCGCCCGGTTTGCCCTGGGCGCAGCTCAAGAGGTTGTTCGCACGGGCGCGAGAGAGGCCTTTATTCCCCGTGCCTCCACCCTTTTCCCGCGATATTTCTTCAGCAACGACAATGCCCATTTACCGTTCCAAAACCTCCACCGCCGGCCGCAACATGGCAGGTGCGCGCTCGCTGTGGCGCGCCACCGGCATGAAAGACGACGATTTCTCGAAGCCGATCATCGCGGTCGTCAACTCGTTCACCCAGTTCGTGCCGGGGCACGTGCACCTGAAGGATCTCGGCCAGCTCGTCGCGCGCGAGATCGAGGCTGCCGGCGGCGTCGCGAAGGAATTCAACACGATCGCGGTCGACGACGGCATCGCGATGGGCCACGACGGCATGCTCTATTCGCTGCCGAGCCGCGACATCATTGCCGACTCGGTCGAATACATGGTGAACGCGCACTGCGCGGACGCGATGGTGTGCATCTCGAACTGCGACAAGATCACGCCGGGGATGCTGATGGCCGCGATGCGCCTGAACATCCCGGTGATCTTCGTGTCGGGCGGCCCGATGGAAGCGGGCAAGACGCGCCTCGCGAACCCGGTCACCAAGGCCATCGAAGTGAAGAAGCTCGACCTCGTCGACGCGATGGTGATCGCGGTCGACCCGTCGTATTCCGACGCCGAAGTCGCCGAAGTCGAACGCTCGGCCTGCCCGACTTGCGGCTCGTGCTCGGGCATGTTCACCGCGAACTCGATGAACTGCCTGACCGAAGCGCTCGGCCTGTCGCTGCCCGGCAACGGCACGGTGGTGGCCACGCACGCCGACCGCGAGCAACTGTTCAAGCGCGCCGGCCGTCGCATCGTCGAACTCACCCGCCAGCACTACGAGCAGGACGACGAACGCGTGCTGCCGCGCTCGGTGGGCTTCAAGGCGTTCGAGAACGCGATGACGCTCGACATCGCGATGGGCGGCTCGACCAACACGATCCTGCACCTGCTGGCGATCGCGCAGGAAGCCGGCATCGACTTCACGATGAAGGACATCGA
This sequence comes from Burkholderia sp. Ac-20384, assembly GCF_017104605.1. Lineage (NCBI taxonomy): Bacteria > Pseudomonadati > Pseudomonadota > Betaproteobacteria > Burkholderiales > Burkholderiaceae > Burkholderia > Burkholderia sp. Ac-20384. Next base: position 9,522 of record NZ_JAAGPE010000304.1, read on the forward strand.
CCGCCTGTCGCGCGTCGTGCCGCAGCTGTGCAAGGTCGCACCGAACACGAACAAGTACCACATCGAGGACGTGCACCGCGCAGGCGGCATCATGGCGATCCTCGGCGAGCTCGACCGCGCCGGCAAGCTGCACACCGACGTGCCGACCGTGCACACGCCGTCGCTGAAGGATGCGCTCGACCAGTGGGACATCGTCCGCACGCAGGACGAAGCGGTCCGCACGTTCTACCAGGCCGGCCCGGCCGGCGTCCCGACGCAGGTCGCGTTCAGCCAGAACACGCGCTGGCCGAGCCTCGACCTCGATCGCGCCGAAGGCTGCATCCGCTCGTACGAGCATGCGTTCTCGAAGGAAGGCGGCCTCGCCGTGCTGACGGGCAACATCGCGCTCGACGGCTGCGTGGTGAAGACGGCCGGCGTCGACGAGAGCATTCTCGTGTTCGAAGGCACGGCGCACGTGACCGAATCGCAGGATGAGGCAGTCGAAAACATCCTGAACGACAAGGTCAAGGCAGGCGACGTGGTGATCGTGCGCTACGAAGGCCCGAAGGGTGGCCCCGGCATGCAGGAAATGCTCTACCCGACCAGCTACATCAAGTCGAAGGGCCTCGGCAAGGCATGCGCGCTGCTGACGGACGGCCGTTTCTCGGGCGGCACGTCGGGCCTGTCGATCGGCCATTGCTCGCCGGAAGCGGCAGCGGGCGGCGCGATCGGCCTCGTGCGCGACGGCGACAAGATCCGCATCGACATCCCGAACCGCACGATCGACGTGCTGGTGTCGGACGAAGAACTGGCGCGCCGCCGCGAAGAGCAGAACGCGAAGGGCTGGAAGCCGGCGCAACCGCGTCCGCGCAAGGTGTCCGCTGCGCTGAAGGCCTACGCGAAGCTGGTCATGTCCGCCGACAAGGGTGCCGTGCGCGACCTGTCGCTGCTCGACGACTGACAGCGCTGGCCTGACCGGCTGCCCGCCACGCGCAGCCGGTCAGGCCGCGGGCCGTACAACCGCCCGCTCGCCGATCCAGAAGCCGCTCTCCGGAGCGGCTTTTTTTCGTCCTGCGTCGGCAGAAAGCGCCGGCATCGTCAGTGACGGAATTCTTCCGGACCGCCGCCGCCTCCTCCGCCACCGCCACCGCCGTGGCTTCCGCCGCCGTTCCCGCCGCCTTGCGGCCGCGCGCCGCCGTAACCCCCGCCA
>NZ_JAAGPE010000305.1:0-10313 GCF_017104605.1 Burkholderia sp. Ac-20384
TTGCGGGCGATGCGCGCCACGGGCCGGCCCGCGCCGGATTCAGGACGATACGGCCGCGCGGGCCGGCGGCCAACCAACGAATCCGCATATGCAAATCAGTGGCGGGCTCGGTGGTGTTGTTCGGGCCGGTGATCAGCGGAAGAATCCGCCGGAACCCGCCGGAACCCGCCGGAACCCGCCGGAACCCGCCAGAGCACGTCAGAGCACGTCAGAGCACGTCAGAGCACGTCAGAGCACGTCAGAGCACGTCAGAGCACGTCAGAGCACGTCAGAGCACGCCAGCACGCCAGCACGCCAGCACGCCAGCACGCCAGCACGCCAGCACGACAGCACGACAGCACGACAGCACGACAGCACGACAGCACGACTGGCCGCGTCGGCGAAATCGCGACTTGGCACGCGTGACTGCCCCGCATTCGACGAACGACTGCGGCGACTCTCAATCGGAGCCGGCGGGGCTTTCCTCGATCGAATCGACGCGATCCGGATAGAACGCGAGGTGCCCGCGGATCGCATCGACGGCCGGATAGGGGGCCTCGTAGGTCCAGACGGCATTGACCGCGCGTTCGCCGCCTACCGGAATCGAGTAGTAGGCGGCGTCGCCCTTGTACGGGCAGTACGTCGCGTGATTGGTACGCTACAGCAGCGTCAGGTCGGCGTCCTCGCGCGGGATGTAGAGCACGGCCGGGTAAGCGGCTTCGCGCAGCGCCAGCGCGCGGCGCGTATCCGCGACGACCCTGCCGGCCGCCTTGACCACGACGCGCCGCGGGTGCGGTTCGACCGTGATCGGGTGATCGGGGCCCGGCGTCTTCACGGGGCGAGCGGACGTATCGGAGCTGACAGGCATCGTGGGTCCTCCTGGAATCGGCGGCGCGGCGGCGCCGGGCGGATCCCGGTGCGTCCGTGCCGACGTTGGCCAGCCGATACGATGCGCCATTTCGGGCGAGTCTGCAGGGGGCCGGAAGACGGCGGTGCGAGACGGCCGCCCGGCGCTTGCGTGGACGTTTTCATGCACGGGCAGCGGGATGCATCCACGACGATAAGCAACGCGAAATTAATTGGTAAGCGATCGGCGGGCGGCGCGCGAAGATCGGCCGTCGTCATTTGCATGACAGCCCTCTGTCCTGTCTCCGCCACCATGAAGAACGCTTTCGTTTCGTCAGCTGCGCGTCGTGCGCGCGGCATACCCCATGCCGCCGCGGCCCTGCGCTGCATCGCGGCGTCGTTGCTGCTTGCCGGCGCGGCCACGCACGCGCTTGCCGCGCCGTCCGGCAAGACGCTCGTGTATTGCACCGAAGGCAGCCCGGCCGGCTTCGATCCGGGCCAGCACACCACGAGTACCGATTTCGACGCGAGCACGTACCCGATCTACAACGGGCTCGTGCAGTTCAAGCGCGGCACGCTCGATCTCGAGCCGGCGCTCGCGACGAGTTGGGACGTGTCACCCGACCAGCGCACGATCACGTTCCACTTGCGGCGCGACGTGAAATTCCAGACCACCGCGTGGTTCAAGCCGACGCGGCCGTTCCAGGCCGACGACGTCGTCTTCACGTTCCGCCGGATGCTCGATCCCGACGATCCGTTCCGCAAGGCCTATCCGGTCAGCTTCCCGTATTTCAGCGACCTCGGCTTCGACCGCAACGTCGCGCGCATCGACAAGGTCGACGACTACACGGTGCGCTTCGTGCTGAAGACGCCCGACGTCGTGTTCGTGCGCAATCTCGCGATGGCGTTCGCGTCGATCCTGTCGGCCGAGTACGCGTCGCAGCTCGCGGCGCGCCATCGCGAGGCCGACATCAACCAGTTCCCGGTCGGCACCGGGCCGTTCCTGCTGCGCACGTACCAGAAGGACGCGCTGATCCGCTACGACGCGAATCCCGACTACTGGAAGCCGGACGACGTGAAGCTGTCGCGTCTCGTGTTCGCGATCACGCCCGATCCGGCCGCGCGCCTGCAGAAGCTGGTGGCCGGCGAGTGCCAGGTATCGGTGTTTCCGCGGCCGGCCGATCTCGACACGGTGCGGCGTGACCCGAAGCTGACGTTGTTCTCGGGGATGGGCTTCAACGTCGGCTTCGTCGCGTACAACACGCAGCATGCGCCGCTCGATCGCGTCGACGTGCGGCGCGCGCTCGACATCGCGATCGACAAGTCGGCGATTGTGAAGACCGTGTTCAACGGCGACGCGAAGATCGCGACGAACCCGATGCCGCCCTCGCAATGGTCGTACAACCCGCGCCTGAAGGATGCGCCGTGCGATCCTGCGGCTGCGAAGGCGTTGCTCGCGCAGGCCGGGTTCCCGAACGGCTTCGACCTGACGCTGTGGGCAATGCCGGTGCAGCGTCCGTACAACCCGAATGCGCAGTTGATGGCGCAGCTGATCCAGCAGGACTGGGCGAAGATCGGCGTGCGCGCGAAGATCGTCAGCTACGAATGGGGCGAATACAACCGCCGCGCGAAGCACGACGGGCAGCACGACGCGATCCTGTACGGCTGGTCGGGCGACAACGGCGACCCCGACAACTGGCTCGGCACGCTGCTCGGTTGCGACGCCGTGCACGGCAGCAACCTCGCGAAGTGGTGCAACCAGGATTTCGAGAAGCTGGTGGACGCGGCGCGCTCCAATGGGGACGTCGCGAAGCGCACGGCGCTGTACGAACAGGCGCAGGTCGTATTCAAGGACCAGGTGCCGTTCACGCCGATCGCGACGTCGATCGTGTCGCTGCCCGTGTCCAAGCGCGTGCACGGGCTGACGTTCTCGCCGCTGGGCGGGCACCGCTTCGATGGGGTGTGGCTGGATTGAGGGGAGCGCCGCGTGGACGTTGCTTTGGTCCGCGTGGCGTGAAGCGGAAAAGGCCGGCGCGATGCAGTACGCGCCGGCTGCCGTCAGGTCAGGTCGGTTTAGCTCAGTTGAGTGCGACCGCCGCCGCCGCTTCGACCGGCGAGCCTTCGAGCGCGACCGAAGGCCGGCCGTCGGGGCCGACCGGCACATCGCCGATGAGCGTCGTGCGATAGAGCTGGCGATCGAAGTCGAGATCGAAGATGTCGACGGGCGCGAGGTGGGCGGTCGCGCGGTTGTCCCAGAACGCGATGCTGCGCGGTTCCCACTTGAAGCGGATCGTGAATTCCGGCCGCGTCACGTGTTCCCACAGTAGTTCGAGCAGTGCCTGGCTCTCGCGCGGCGTCAGCCCGACGATCGATTTCAGGAAGCTCGGGCTCACATACAGCGCGCGTTCGCCGGTTTCCGGATGCACACGTACGAGCGGATGCTCGGTGACGAGCGGGCGGCGTTCGACCGCGTCGTCGAATGCGCCGGTGGCGCGCGCACCGGCCGGGGGCGTGAAGCGATGAATGCCGCGCAGCCCGTCGACGAAGCCGCGCAGCGGCGCGGACAGCGTCTCGTATGCCCGCACGAGGTTGGTCCAGTGCGTGTCGCCGCCGTACGGCGGGATCGTCACGCCGCGCAGGATCGACGCCCACGGCGGGTTCACGGCGGCCGTCACGTCGGTGTGCCAGCCGGTCCACGGGCGTCGCACCGGTTCGCCTTCGAAGCGCGTCGCCTTGCGATGCTTCGCGATCGAGTAGACGGCCGGATGCCCGTCGACGTGCCCGAACACCGGGTGGCCGACCGTCGGCTCGCCGAACTGCGCGGAGAACGCGACATGCTGCTCGTGCGTGAGGAATTGTTCGCGGAAGAAGATCACGCGCCACTTCAGCAGCGCGGCGCGGATCGCCGAGATCTGCGCTGTGGTCAACGGTTGCGTGAGGTCGACGCCGCGAATTTCCGCGCCGATGTGGCCGGACAGCGGGATCACGTCGACCGGCTGGGCGGCGGGTTCGAGTAGGGCGCTCATGCGACGCTCCTGGCGGAAGTGGATGGGGCGGAGGACCGACATCGTGGCGCGTGTGCGCGTCGGTCCGGGGGCGGGAAGTGCATGCTCGGTGTCCGGTAACGGAAAGCGGGGCAGGCGCGACGGCGCGCACGGAGCGCCGCCGCCGCGTGACGCGGGCGTTATTGCAGCGTCGCGCCCGGCCCCTTCAGCACGACGCTCTGGCGGCCGTCGATGCCGACCGGCACGTCGCCGTGCACGGTCGCGCGGCGCACGACGCGGCGCGCATCGCCGTAGTCGTTGATCGCGTAGTGCTGCGTCGCACGGTTGTCCCAGATCGCGACGTCGCCTTCCTGCCAGTTCCAGCGCACGGTGTTCTCGAGGCGCGTCACGTGCTCATGGAACACCTGCAGCAGGTGCGCGGAATCCTGCGCCGACAGCCCCTTGAGCCGCTGCACGAAATGCCCGAGCACGAGCGTGCGTTCGCCGGTTTCCGGATGGACGCGCACGACCGGATGCTCGGTTTCGTAGACGGTCGACGTGAACACTTCGCGGTAGCGCTTCAGTTGCGTATCGTCGGCATGCACGTGCGTCGATGCGTAGTCGTACGCGTTGGTATGCAGCGCCCACAGCGTGTCGGCGAGCGCGCGCAGCGGGTCGGGCAGGTGCGTGTACGCGGCGGCCGTGTTGGCCCACACGGTGTCGCCGCCGAACGGCGGAATCACGACCGCGCGCAGGATCGAGATCTTCGGGTACGCATCGACGAAGGTCACGTCGGTGTGCCACGAATTGGCGCGCGCGCCGTGCGCGGAATCGAGTTCGAGCAGGTGCGCGCTGCCGTCGACGGGCGGCACGGTCGGGTGCGCAACGATATCGCCGAAGCGGCGTGCGAATGCTTCCTGCGCGGTGTCGTCGAGATGGTGCTGGCCACGGAAGAACAGCACCTTGTGGCGCAGCAGCGCTGCCTGGATCGCGTCGAACGTCGCGTCGTCGAGCGTGCCCGACAGCCGCACGCCGGCGATCTCGGCGCCGATGCGGCCGGCGACCTGGCGAAGCTGGAGCGGGGCGGCGGCCGTGCGCGGCGCGGCGTGCGAAGCATGCGAAGACGGGTGAGCGGCGTGCTGGACTTCGGACATCGGGAGTCTCCTGGAGTCGGGTCGGTCGAGTCTCCATTCAAGCAGGGACCGTGCGCAATCGGAACCGATGAATCGTCACAACCTTAGCGTGTGCGCAGCGCTGATCGATATGCGTCGTCGTGCTGAGCAATTCGGCGCGTCGTGCGGGCTACCACGCCAGCCGCCAGTCGCCGATCCGGTGCGGGCGCGGCGTGTCGATGCGCTTGCCGCCCGGGCGATCGTCGCCCGGCGGGTCGCGGTCGTCGAAATCGGCGAGCACGGTGTCGCGCAACCGCGCGAATTCCGGCGAATCGCGCCGGCGCGGGCGCGGCAGCGCGACATCGACGATGCGCTCGATGCGGCCCGGGCGCGGCGCCATCGTCACGACACGGTCGCCGAGATACACGGCTTCGTCGACATCGTGCGTGACGAGGATCATCGTGATGCGCTCCTGTTCCCAGATGCGCAGCAGCTCGTTCTGCATTCGTGCCCGCGTCTGCGCGTCGAGCGCGCCGAACGGCTCGTCGAGCAGCAGCACGCGCGGGCGGTTCACGAGGCCGCGCGCGATCGCGACGCGCTGCGCCATCCCGCCCGACAGCTGGTTCGGATACGCGTGCTCGAAGCCGTTCAGCCCGACGAGCGCGATGTGATCGGCGACCGCGCGCCGCTTGGCTGCCGCGTCGAGCGGGGCGTTGCGCAGCGCGGCCTCGATGTTCTGCGCGACGGTCAGCCACGGGAACAGCCGGTGATCCTGGAACACGATCCCGCGCTGCAGCGACGTGTCGCGTACGCGCTCGGCACCGGCCCGGATCTCGCCCGCGTAGTCGGCGTCGAGCCCGGCGATCAGCCGCAGCAGCGTCGACTTGCCGCAACCGCTTGCACCGACGATCGTGACGAATTCGCCGGCGCGCACGTGCAGCGACACGTCGTCGAGTACGGCGAGCGTGGCGCCGCGTTGCGCGTAGTGCTTGCTCACGTGGAGGATGTCGAGCGAATCGGAGGCGAGGGTCGTCATGGCGGGGCGAGGAAGCGTGTAGGGAGGAAGGAAAAGTCGATCAGCGCGTCAGGTCGCCGCGCCGGGCCAGCACCTTGCGCTCGATCGCACGCGCGATCGCGTTCAGCGCCCAGCCGGTCACGCCGACGACGATGATCCCGAACAGCACGAGATCCATCCGGAACTGTTCGCTGCCGTCGATCAGCGTATTGCCGATCCCGCTGCCGGCAACCAGCAGGTATTCGGCGCCGAGCGTCGCGAGCCACGAATAGATCAGGCCGAGATACAGCCCGGTGAAGATCGACGGCAGCGCGGCCGGCAGGATCACGTAGCGCACGAGCTGGAGCCGCGAGTAGCGCAGCGCGCGGGCGACGTCGACATACGCGCGCGGCACCGCGTGAATGCCGTCGCAGGTGTGCGCGGCGACGGGCAGCAGCGCGGCGAGCGACAGGAACACGACCTTGGCGACGTCGCCGAGGCCGAACCACACGGAAATCAGCGGAATCCATGCGAACAGCGAGATCTGCTTGAACGTGTCGAAGCTCGGGCCGACGATCCGTGCGGCGACGCGCGACAGCCCGAGCGCAGCGCCGAGCAGCAGCCCGCTCGTCGCGCCGATCGCGAACCCGCACGCTTCACGCGCGAGCGACGCGGACAGCGCGCGGCCGAGTGCGCCGCTCGTGGCCTGCGCCCATGCGGTGTGCAGCACGTCGACCGGCCCGACGAGCAGTCCGCTGCTCACGAGGTGCGCGGAAGCGATTGCCCACCACAGCGCGAACGCGACGAGCGGCAGCACGAAGCCGCGCCAGTCGGGTGCGTGCAGGCGGCGGGCGGCGGTGGTGGCAGGCGGGGTGGCGTCAGTCGCGGCAGCAGAATGCGTCAAGGGTGGGACTCCTTCGGGTACGCGGGCAGGGCGGGGGCTCAGCCGCGGAACGCGGACGGCACGCCGCGGCGCAGACGCGCTTCGAGCGCATCGAGCAGCCGGTTGATCAGCAGGCCGACCGCGCCGACGACGATCACGGCCGCCATCACGAGATCGAGCTGGAACAGTTGCCGCCCGTACACGATCAGGTAGCCGAGCCCTTCGGACGATGCGACGAGCTCGACGACGACGAGCGCGAGCCACGACTTCGTGAACGCGAGCCGCACGCCGGTCGCGAGCGTCGGGATCGCGGCGGGCAGCACGACGTGCACGATGCGTTGCCGGCGCGTGTAGCCGAATACGCGCGCGACTTCGTCGAGCGCGGGCGGTGTCTGGCGAAACCCTTGCAACGTGCTCAGCGTGACGGGGACGAGCGCCGCATGCGCGATCAGCAGGTACTTGAGCGGTTCGCCGACGCCGACGAGCAGCAGCAGGAACGGCAGCCAGCCGAGCACCGGAATCTGCACGAGCGCGTTGAAGCTCGGCAGCACGTACGCTTCCAGCGTGCGCGACAGGCCCAGCGCGACGCCGGTCGCGAAGCCGAGCAACGTACCGGCGGCGAACCCGACCAGCACGCGCTGCAGGCTGATCAGCGTGTGGCGCACGAGGTCGCCGCTCGTCGCGAGATCCTCGAGTGCGTCGAACACGCGTTCGGGCGGCGGCAGGATTTGCGGCGCGATCCAGCCGCGTGCGCTGCCGACGCTCCACAGCGCGAACAGCAGCGCAGGCAGCAGCCACGGCGCGAGCCGCCACGACCACCGCTTCACGGCCGCCGCACGGTGCGGCGGCGCGGCCGGTACGTGGCGCCCGGATGACGGGATGGAAAACGCGGTGTCGCTCATCGGGGCGGGTCCGGTCAGGAAAGGGGCTTGCCGGCCGCGTCGTAGCGTTGCCAGTAGCTTTCGAGCTTCAGCGTGCGCAGCGCATTGTCGAGATACTTCGGCTCGAACCAGCCATCGACGTCGACCGGCTGGCGGATCAGCTTCAGCGCCAGCGCATCCTGTGCGACGGACTTGTAGCGCGCGATGACGAACGGATCGATCAGCGGCGACAAACGGTCCTTCAGCCGCTGGTTCGCATAGTCGGCCTGCCACGACGAAACCGGCACGCCGCTCTTTGCCCACAGCTTGAACAGCGCATCGCGGTTCGCTTCATCGGACGACCATTGCGCGCCCTTCACGAGTGCGTTGACGACGCGCTGCACGATGTCCGGATGCGCGCGCTCGAAGTCGTCGAGCACGAGCAGGTGGGTCTGGCGCGTGAGCTGCGGGCCGTCGTTCTGCGATTCGTAGATGATCTTCGCGAGCCCCGCGTCGCGCAGCTTGTACAGCTGGTAGTCGCCCACCGACGCATCGATGCCCTTCGACGCGAGCGCGGCAAGCGAGCTCGCGGAGTCGAGATTGATTACGCGCAGGTCGCGTTCGTTGAGACCGTTTTTCGCGAGCGCATTGTCGGCGACGAGCTGCAGGTTCGTGCCGCGGAAGATCGACACGCGACGGTCCTTCAGGTCCTTGATCGAGCGAATGGTGGAATCGGGCGGCACCGCGATCTTGACGCCCGAGCGTACGCTCGCGGCGAGCAGCAGGCGCGTCTTGATCCCGTTCGCCCGTGCGAGCACGGCGGGCAGGTCGCCCTGGTACGCGAAGTCGAGCGCCTTGTTGGCGATCGCCTCGTTGACGGCCGGCCCCGCGCCCTTGAAGAACAGCCACTGCACCTTGATGCCGTCGGCCGCGAACTCCTTTTCGACCAGTTGCTGCAGCTGCGCGGTGGCGGCACTCGATCCGCCGAATGTCGGCGGATCGCCGGCGCCTTGCTGGGCGACGCCGATGCGGATCGTGGCGGGTTTGTCGGCGTGCGCGGCGGCGGCCGGCAACGCAATGAGGGAGGCGATCAGCAGCGATCGAAGCAGGCGCAATGGAAGCATGAATCGACGAATCCGGAACGTTGGGGAGCGTGGCCGGGCCTCAGCCCGTCGGCGCATTCTCGATGACGTGCCGGGGCCGGACAAGAAACGAATTGAACTATGCTTATCGCCGTTTTCCGGGTTGCTGCGCCGCGCGTTTCGTTCTATTCGGATGAGAGCGGCATTCACATGCATCTGACATTCAATCAGGATTCCAATCAAGTCGATTGAAACCGGATACAGAATCAGGCAATGGCAGATTAGAAAGTCGCGACGAAGACGCGGGTCGATTCTCGCTGGAATCACGCAGAGAATCAGCGTGAAAAAACGGGGCGGGTAGTCGGGGAAATGTGCTGCGAGCCCGTCGTGTTCGCCGGGGCGGTAGGCCGGGCGCGGCGAGGCGCGCGCATGCGGATCGGCCGGGAATACCGATAAATCGAATGGAAACAGGGTCGTTAAATCACGCGCTGCAACAGTCGGTATGCCTGTTCCGATTTGCGAACCATTCGACATGTTGTGAGAAAAAATGACCGTAAATGAGCGGTATGGATTTCATCGTTGCAGGGTGAAATCCATAAATGCATTCCGACGCCAAATAATTTGAATTCGCCTGAAAAATTGTCTATACCCTAGACGAATCAGCGCGGTTGCATCGTGCGCGAAATACCGCACCACGAATGCCGGCACGCAACGATCGAAGATGTCGTTGCACACCGCGTGTTGCAGTGATCGAGAGGATTCCGGGGGATGCGAACGACCTCGTGCCAGGGTCGCGCGCATGCGTCGCAACGGGCGAATGTCCTGCGCAACCGCCGGAGCAACGGAGCGTTTTTGCGTTCAATGGTCGGTCATCGACCCCGTTACACGGAGGTTGCCATGCTGCAATACGTCAAGTCCCTGCTGCGTGACGAACGTGGCGTCAGCTCGCTCGAATACGCCGTGCTGGCCGGTATCGTCGTGGTCGCGCTGGCGGCGGTCGGCGTGATCCTCAGCAGCACCAGCGGCGGCTTGCCGAGCGTGTTCACGACGCTGATCAACAAGGTGACCAGCCTGATCTGATCCCCTGAACCCGCGCGCCACCGACGAACACCGGGATCCGCAGCGGTAGAACGTATCCGGCCGGGGCGTGTCGACGGACGGCTCTCCCATGCTCACGCTCGTGCAGTCGGTGGCCACGGTCTTGCTGGCCTCGCTCGCCGCGCAGGATCTGCGCGACCGGCGCTTGTCCAACCGCGGGGTGCTCGCGTTCGCGGCGCTGTATTTCGTCGCGGCGGCGCTCGCCCGCGACGGGTTCGCGCCGCTGGCCGGCCATGTCGCGACCGGTGCGGCGATGTTGCTGCTGTTCGGCGGCATGCGCCACGCGGGCTGGATCGGCGGAGGCGACGTCAAGCTGGCGGCGGCGGTATTCCTGTGGGCCGGCCCGACACTGGCGTTTCCGGTGCTGACGGGCGTCGGCGCGGGCGGTGTGTTGTGCGGCCTTGCGTTGCTGGCGTCGAGGCCGCGGCGCGCCGCCCCGGTTCGCGCGGTCGCCGCGCGCGGCGTGCCGTACGGC
>NZ_JAAGPE010000306.1:0-10625 GCF_017104605.1 Burkholderia sp. Ac-20384
GACTGGATCGAAGGCTATTACAATCGACAGCGCATGCACACGTCGATCGACTACTGCACTCCCGTCGAATACGAAACCGTACGCGCTGCTGCATGACATGCTGTACGTGAAAACGAGGCAGGGTCACTTCCTGCCTGGTGTTAGTCAAAAACAAAGTCTTATGCCTACCCGTTATTGTAAGTGGGTGACTGTGTCCGGCGTTTCAGGGGGCTGCTCCAAGCGCATCAGGCGCGAAGTGTCGGTTCAGGACGTTGGCCACAACGCCGAACGGACCGCCGCGATAGCGTGGCTTGCTGCCGTAACCAACCTCGGCGCGCAAGCCTTCGCTCTGCATCAGCCGGAGCACGCGGTGGCGGCTGCACACCTCGCCGATTCGCGCAAATCCACTGTGACTTTGCGATAACCGTAGACGCCGCCGCTAGCCAACCAGTGATGCTTGATCAGCCCCAGCAGTCGATCATCCTCGCGCTTACCTGCTTGGCTGCCTCGATCTTGAACTCGTGCGTGTACCGCTTGCTGCTCATACGGACCTCCTCGGTAGCCATAAATTATGGCTCGAAGATGTCTACGAAAGGCTGGCCGGTCCAGTCCCTTTTTCCTTCCGTTTGCGTGGCATAAAGTGGCTCCTTGGCGATCAGTTTATGCCTCACACACAAAGGTTCGGATAGGCTCGGATCCGATGCTACTGTTCCGCGCCAGACGGGATTACCGTCCCCATCGATTACGCAAACCGCCGTTGACTTCTGCGATACATCGAGACCCACATACGTTTCCATGGCAGCCTCCGTCGTTAGCCGGAGACGCAATTACAGCATGTGATTGTCTCGCCAGCCTTCCCGGCGAAGCATCACGTACACGCGAGGCGCACCGTAGTGCATCCATCCAGAGGCGGCAATAAGGTGCTCATGCGCGCCTTGTTCCTATCCGCCTTCGCGGCATTGCGGGATCCTGTCTCGCGGGTCTACTACACGCGCAGGATCCAGCAGGGCAAGCGCCACAACCAAGCGCTCATCGCGCTGGCACGGCGACGCTGCGACATCCTGTTCGCCATGCTGCGCGACGGCATCATTTACCAACCCAAGTCCGCCCCAAACACTTGACGGAACACATAGCGCCACCCACCTCCCGTTGGTCGGTTGCATGCGGCCGGTGCCGTGTGCTGCCGCTGCTGGGAGAAAATCGTCGGATAACAAGTGAACTGTACTTCGCCACATTCACACTTACTGGCCCCCGCCAGCTTTGGCGATATTGTCGGCGCCTTTGTTCATCGTTGTTGCTAGCATGCTTGTCAGAGTCATGCTTTCGGAAATTTTTGCCGCCTGCAGCGTAAGCCTGTTTTGGCTCTCTGCTTGCTCGCTGGCCGTTTTGATCGCGTCTTCGCTTTGATCCTGGGCCGTCTGCATCGCGCCCGAGTTGACTGCTGTTGAAAACGGGCTTGGTGTTACCTCAGCCGCAGCAAAATGTGCCAGGTGGCCTGCCAGTCCCGGGAGCGTGTTTCCGGCCGCGTGAAGGAGATCGGATGCCAGTGTCTGGGGAAGGCCTCGACTCTTGTCCGGGGCGGTCATCGGTGTTGCCCCCGGCGGCTTTGCCTTCACACTGAGCTTGGGACGCTCAACCCCGTTATTGCTCGGGGTGAGGTCGCGGAGTGCGCCGAGCACGGCGGGCGTGCTTGCCGGCGGCCTCGCCCGAATCGGCCTGTCGTTGGTCGGCAGCGAAGTCGTGGCTCTCGAGAGCCTTTGTAGGCTGTTTAATGCGGTTGTCGCTGCAATTTTGCCTGTCATGATCGAGCTCCGATGGTGAAATTACGCTATCCGCCCTTGATTGCGCTATCGACGCGACTTCCACATCCCACATCGGCGGAGTGATATCAGGGAACGCCTGTGAAGGGTAGGTGTAAGTTTGGTGGGATGCTCGGTGCAATGCGATATCACGCACTGATTTGCGAAGCAGGGCGCGGCGGGAAGTGCAATCAATATCCATTCATCCAGTGTTGACGTTGTATGCAGTCGAGCCCGATTCACCGGACTCCGCGTATATGGGGGTGAGACTAGTCTATTGGATCATGCTTGCACCAAACTGAAGCCGGTTCGGCGCGGTGCGCGTGCATCGTCACGATGCCTGTCGAACTGCGCTGGCGATGTCGACCATATCGCCTAGCGAAATTGCTTACCTGCCGAATATCGTTTACACGAGCAATTTCGACTGAAAAGTGGGGGGCGGCAGTTTTTTCGAGCCGATTCCATTCTCGCGAATTCCGCATCGACATGTCGGTGGATGTATTCATTTTGGCGAGAATGCCTCGACATCGAAGGGTGGGGAAATCCCGTATGGTGCACGAAATTGGGTCGGGATTTGTCGCAAAACCTATCCATAAATGTCCTTGGAAAATCAATTAACAGCGTTGATCATACGAGACGTCAGACCCCTGTTAGCCGGGCGGAACGAAAGGCCGAAATGGCTCTCGAGGAGCATGGGCGCCACGAGAATCCGCTGTGCATGTCCAGCTCGAAGATCGTCGACGAGTAGCAATATTTTTGCTCGGGCGACATATTTCCGTAAGAAAGATCGAATAACGAAAAATTGTGTGCCGCAATTTTCGTTTCTTTCGCTATCCGAAGAGAAGGTGCCCAGATGATTGGTGAATCGCTCAGTAATGCAGCAAAAACGCAGTTTGTCGAAGTGTCGGGACGGCGTCTTGCCTATCGCACGTTTGGCAGCGGGACTCCGCTCGTGCTCTGCGTACGATTCCGCGGGACGATGGATTCCTGGGATCCGCTGTTTCTCGATAGCCTCGTCGAGCAGGGGTTCAGCGTTACGGTGTTCGATTATAGCGGCCTCGGTGCGTCCACAGGTTCGCGCACGTATAGCCCCGTATCGCTCGCGAAGGACGCGATCGACCTGATCGGCGCGCTGAAACTCAAACAGGTCGTCATCGGCGGCTGGTCGGTGGGCGGCATTGCAGCGCAGATCGCGATGACTCAACTGCCTCATGTCGTGAGTCACGTGGTGCTGATTGCCACGACTCCGCCGGGCCAATTGGTGCAGGCAGGCGAACCGCTGTTCTATGAAATGGCGCGACGTGAAAATGGTTTCGAGGACTTTGTCCGCCTGTTCTTCGAGCCGAAATCCGAGAAGAGCCGCATCGCCGCGGAGCGTTCGGCTGAACGGCTGGCCGCACGCAAGCACGATCGCAGCCCGGAGGTGCCATGGGAATGGGCCGGCGAGCAATTGGGCGACGGGCCGCGAAACCCGATGTTCCCGTCAGACGCCGTGCTGTTGGCAATGCAGAACACGACGATTCCGATTTTGCATGTGGGCGCCGACCACGACATCGTGTTCCCGATCGAGAACTGGTATGCGCTCAATAATCGGCTCCCGACGCTGCAGCTGGTGACGTTCCCGTGCACGGGCCACGGCCCGCACCTCCAGTATCCGGTTGCATCGGCGAAATGCATTGCCGCATTCGTGGCTGGTGAATAAGGGCATATTCGCCAGTATCTGATTTGTCGTTTAACAACCGGCATTAATTTGAAATCCGGGTATCGGGCATGACGCTCATACCCGGGGCTCGGACGCGCGCCGGTTCAGGTTGTTTCACAGTGCCATTGGAATAGACATGAGCGATTTGATTGATTGGGCCATCGAGAAAGCGGGCGGCTGGGACCGCTTCCGCGCATTCCGCAGTGTTTCGGCAACGCTGCATCACACGGGCGTCATCTGGAAACTGAAGCAACGCGATGGCGTGCTGACGGATTCCCGGGTCACCGTGCAACTGCATGAGCAAAACGTCTCGCATACACCTTTCGCGCCGACCACCGATTATTCGATTTATACGCCGTCGCGCGTGGAGATTCGGCGCGAGGATGGCAGCATCATCGAAGCGCTCGACGAGCCGCGCAGTTCGTTCGACGGATACGAAATGGAAACGCCGTGGTCCAACCCGCAACTGGCCTATTTCGCTGGTTACACGATGTGGACTTACCTGACGTCGCCGTTCCTGCTGCGTTATCCCGGCATTCAGGCGCGGGAAATCGAACCGTGGGTCGTCGACGGTCTGCCGTGGCGCCGGTTGCAGCTCGAATTCCCTAGCGATGTCGCGAGCCACAGCACGATCCAGACCTTTTATTTCGATGCCGACGGATTGCTGCGCCGGCACGATTATGAAGTCGACATCCAGGGGCGCAATGCTGCTGCCCGTTATCTGTCCGACTATGTGGAAGTGCAGGGGATTCTCATGCCCACGCGTTTCCGGATCTATCCACGTTCGCCGGAGAACGTGGCCATCGCCGAACCGCTGATCGTCGGTGTGGATCTTTCCGATTTCCGCTTTGAATGAACGGTGAATGAATGACCATGCAGTCTACCTATCGAGCCGCTGTCGTAAAGGCAACCGGACAGCTTGAACTCGTCGATTTGCCGGTCCGGGAACCCGGACACGGTCAAGTCCGCATTCGTGTCGAGGCATGTGGCGTCTGTCATTCCGATAGCGCGACCGTCGAGCGGGCCGGTGACGGCGAGACGCGGCGCGTGCCGGGGCATGAAGTGGTCGGGCGCATCGACGCGCTCGGCGAGGGCGTTGCCGGATGGGAGATCGGCACGCGCGTCGGCGTGGGATTTCTGGCCGGCGAGGATCGCACCTGCCCGTCGTGCCGTCAGGGCGACATCGTCAATTGCAGCAATCCCGTGATTACGGGGATGACGGTTGACGGCGGCTATGCGGAGGTGATGATCGCAGAAGCCCGCGGCCTGGTGCGCGTGCCTGACGATCTCGACGCGGCCGAAGCGGCGCCGCTGCTTTGTGCGGGGCTGACGACGTTCAACGCGTTGCGCAATGCGGGCGCGCGCGCGGGCGACGTGGTGGCGATTCACGGCATCGGCGGGCTCGGCCACCTGGCGGTACAGTTCGCACGCAAGATGGGCTTCTATACCGTTGCCATCGCACGCGGTGCCGACAAGGCGAAGTTGGCGCGCGAGATGGGCGCGCATCGCTATATCGATGCCAGCGCCGAGGATGCGGCAGCGGTGCTGCAGAAAATTGGCGGCGCGAAGGTTGTGCTCGGCACGGCGCCGACGGGGAAAGGCATGTCGGAGATCGTTCCGGGGCTCGCGCCGCGCGGCAAGCTGATCGTCGTGGCCGTGCCGGGTGACGCGATCACGTTGAGTGCCATCGACCTCGTGTTCGGAGCGCACTCCGTGGTTGGCGCGCTGACGGGAACGGTCGTCGACAACGAGGAAGGGCTGAGGTTCGCCCGTATTCAGGACGTTAAGCCGCTGATCGAGACGTTCCCGCTGGAGCAGGCGCAGTCGGCCTACGATCGCATGATGCGTGCCGATGTGCGGTTCCGCGCGGTCCTACTCATGAATTCTGCAAACTCGGGAGTACAGGCATGAACAACATCGTCGCTCAAACCATCATCGAAGCGCATGGCGGGCTCGCGCAATGGCGAAAGTTTCGGGAGATCCGTGCTGACCTGATTCAGGGCGGCGCGCTGTGGGGGGTGAAAGGGCAGAGTGGCGTGCTGGATCGCACGCGCGTGTCGGTTGCAACCGATCGCCAGTGGGCATCGCATGCTCCGTTCGGGACGATTGCCGCGCGCAGCGAATTCACGGGCGATCGCATTGCTCTGGTGGACGCGTCGGGACGCGTCATCGAAGCGCTGGATCATCCGCGCGAATCGTTCGCCGGCCACACGCTGGAGACGCCGTGGAATCCGTTGCAACTGGCGTTTTTCGCGGGTTGTGCGATGTGGACGTATCTGAATGCGCCGTTCGTGCTCGCGTGGGACGGTGTCGAGTGCGAAGATGTCGGCCCGTGGACGGAGCAGGGAGAAACGTGGCGAAAGATCCGCGTGACGTATCCTGCGACGCTGGAAGTATTCAGCAAGGTGCAGGCGATTTATGTCGGAGCGGACAACCTGATTCGCCGTCTTGATTACGACGTTGAAATCGCTGGCAACACGCCGGGCGCGCATTACGTGAGCGACTACGTGACGGTCTCGGGCATTCGCGTGCCGACGCGCCGCCGGATCTATCCGCGCATGCCCGACGGGTCGTCGGTTGCCGAGCCGCTCGTCGTATCCATCGATCTCGAGAACATCGAACTCGTCTGAACCCATTTTGGTGAGCGATGCCATTCGCTCACCGAGGAGAGACTCATGAGTCAGATTGCGTCGTCCCGCGCTGAAACGTCTTACGTTGAAGTGTCGGGCGTCAATTATGCGTACCGTCGGTTCGGCAATCGCAATGGCGGTTTGCCGTTGCTGTGCCTGCAGCATTTCACCGGCACGCTGGACAACTGGGATCCGGCCATCGTCGACGCGCTGGCTGAGGATCGCGAAATCGTGCTGTTCGAGAACGCAGGTGTCGGCCGCTCCGGCGGCACGGTTCCGAAGACGATCGCGGGGATGGCCGAGCACGTGCTGCGGTTTGTCGATGCGATCGGCCTCGAGAAACTCCACATCCTGGGCTTTTCGCTGGGTGGCTTTCTGGCCCAAGAGATCGCCATCGCACGTCCGGAGCTGGTCGGGCGTCTCGTGATTTCCGGTAGTGCGCCCGAAGGCGGCGTCGGTGCCGGCATGGACCGGCCGGAACTGCTCGCGATCTATACGGATGAGGCGATGCCGATGAGCGAGAAGCTGAAGCGGCTGTTCTTTCCGGCAAGCACCGAGGGGCGGGCAGCGGCCGATGCCTTTGTGCGGCGTCTCGACGAGCGTATCGGCGAGCGCGACTTGCCGGCCGGCCCGGACGTTGCGCCGGCACAGCTAGAAGCGATGATTGGCTGGTCGAAGTGGGATGGCGACGTGAAGGCCAAGCTCGCGAAGATCGGCCATCCGGCGCTCGTGACCAACGGCAGCAACGACATCATGATCCCGACCGAAAACAGCTACATGTTGGCGAGCGGGTTGCCGAACGCGACGCTGATCGTCTATCCGAACGCGGGTCACGGCGCGCTGTTCCAGTACGCATCGGATTATGTCGCGCACGTCGGGACGTTCCTGCGCGGAAGCTGAAAGCGGCGACTGGCTTCAAAGAAGAATCGAAGGTGGCAGGGATCCGGCCACCTTTCTTTATATCGTGAGGTTTTGATGAAATCCATCGTTTACGCACAGGCGGGATTACCCATTGACGATCCGCAATCGCTGTATGACGTCGAATTGCCTAAGCCGGTACCGGGCGCACGCGATCTGCTGGTCCGGATCCAGGCGATCTCGGTGAACCCGGTCGATTCGAAATTGCGCAATGCCGTGCAGCCTCCGGCGCCGCGCGTGCTGGGATGGGATGCGGTTGGCACAGTCGAGGCCATCGGCGCTGAGGTGACGGAATTCGCGATCGGCGACGAGGTCTGGTATGCGGGAGACATCACGCGCCCGGGCAGCTACGCGGAGTACGGGATAGTCGACGAGCGGATCGCGAGCCGGCGCCCCGTATCGATCACACGCGCCGAAGCGGCGGCGATCCCGCTGACCGGTATCACCGCGTGGGAACTGCTGTTCGATCGGCTCGGTATCGCCGAAGGCGGCGGCGCCAGCGAGCATCTACTTATCATTGGCGCTGGCGGCGGCGTGGGATCGATCCTGGTGCAGCTTGCTCGTCAACTCACGGGGCTGACGGTGATCGGTACGGCGTCGAGGCCTGATACGCAAGCGTGGGTACGCGACCTGGGGGCACATCACGTCATCGACCACGGCAAGCCGTTGCAGGCGCAACTGCGTGAGGCCGGAATCGAGCAGGTCGAACACGTGATCAGCCTGACGCACACGGATAGCTACTACGAGCAGATCATCGAACTGCTGAAGCCCGAAGGGCAACTCGCGCTGATCGACGATCCGGCTTCGCTGGACGTCATGCCGCTGAAGCGTAAGTCTATCTCGCTGCACTGGGAGTTCATGTTCACGCGATCGATGTTCCGCACCGCGTCGATGTCCAGGCAGCATGTGTTGCTCGGCCGGATCGCGAGCCTGATCGATGCTGGCCGGCTGAGAACGACGCTGGGCGAGAATTTTGGCGAAATCAACGCCACGAACCTACGGCGTGCGCACAAGCTGATCGAGAGCAACAAGGCGGTCGGGAAGATCGTTCTGGAAGGCATTCAGGCTGCTTCCTGACTGGGCGGATGTTCTGTGGCGATTGTCGGGTTCGGCGAGGACCAGGATATATTTTGATATACTGAGTATATTGCATTTGCAACACAAGGAAAATCCAGATGTCGAATGAGGGGAAGTGCCCGTTCAACCACGGGAAGAGCAACGGGACGACGAACCGCGACTGGTGGCCGAACCAGTTGAACCTGCAGATTTTGCACCAGCATTCGAGCAAGTCGAATCCGATGGATCCGGACTTTGACTATGCCGAGGCGTTCAATAGCCTGGATCTGGAAGCAGTCAAGGCCGACCTGCGCGCGCTGATGACGGTATCGCAAGACTGGTGGCCGGCGGACTTCGGTCACTACGGGCCGTTTTTCGTACGCATGGCGTGGCACAGCTCCGGCACGTACCGGACGGGCGATGGCCGTGGCGGCGCGGGGCGCGGGCAACAACGCTTCGCACCGCTGAACAGCTGGCCCGACAATGTCGGGCTGGACAAGGCGCGCCGGCTGATCTGGCCGGTCAAGCAGAAGTATGGGCGCAAGATTTCGTGGGCCGACCTGATCGTGCTGACCGGCAACGTGGCGCTCGAATCGATGGGCTTCAAGACGTTCGGTTTCGCGGGCGGCCGGGAAGACTCGTGGGAGCCGGACGAAGATGTTTACTGGGGTTCGGAAACGACCTGGCTGGACGACAAGCGCTACAGCGGCGATCGCCAGCTCGAGAAACCGCTGGCGGCGGTGCAGATGGGGTTGATCTACGTGAACCCGGAAGGCCCGAACGGCAATCCAGACCCGCTGGCGTCGGCGCGCGACATTCGCGAGACATTTGCACGCATGGCGATGAACGACGAGGAAACCGTTGCGCTGATCGCGGGTGGTCACACGTTCGGCAAGACTCACGGAGCGGGCGATGCGTCGCACGTCGGGCCTGAGCCCGCAGCGGCGCCGCTCGAACAGATGGGGCTGGGCTGGAAGAGCTCGTTCGGTTCGGGCAAGGCGGGCGATGCGATCGGCAGCGGCCTCGAAGTGATCTGGACTTCGACGCCAACGCAGTGGAGCAACAACTTCTTCTGGAATCTGTTCGGCTATGACTGGGAGCTGACGAAGAGTCCGGCCGGCGCACACCAGTGGCAGCCGAAGGGCGGTGCCGGCGCGAACAGCGTGCCGGATCCGTTCGAACCGGGCAAGCGCCGGGCGCCGTCGATGCTGACCTCGGACATCGCGCTGCGTGCCGACCCGGCTTACGAGAAGATCGCGCGCCGCTTCTACGATCACCCGGACGAGTTCGCCGATGCGTTCGCGCGCGCATGGTTCAAGCTGACGCATCGTGACATGGGGCCGCGCGCGCGCTACCTCGGTCCGGACGTGCCCAGCGAGCAATTGCTGTGGCAGGACCCGATTCCGACGCCCGATCATCCGTTAGTGAGCGAACAGGACGTGAGCGCGCTGAAGGCCAAGGTGCTCGCATCGGGTCTGTCTGTCTCGGAACTGGTTTCGGCGGCTTGGGCTTCGGCATCGACGTTCCGGAACTCGGACAAGCGCGGCGGCGCGAACGGCGCACGCGTGCGCCTGGCACCGCAGAAGGATTGGGAAGTTAACCAGCCTGCGCAACTGGCCAAGGTGCTGGAGGTGCTGGGTGCGCTGCGGGCCGAATTCACCGGGGCTGCCGTGGACGGCAAGCAGGTCTCGCTGGCCGACATGATCGTGATCGCGGGGAATGCTGGCATCGAGCAGGCGGCTTCAGCGGCTGGAGTCGACGTGACAGTACCGTTCACGCCGGGCCGCGGCGATGCAAGTGCCGACCAGACGGATGTCGAATCGATGGCCGTGCTCGAGCCGATCGCCGATGGTTTCCGCAACTACCAGAAGGGTGCGTACACGATTCCGGTAGAGAAGCTGCTGATCGACAAGGCGCAATTGCTTTCGCTGACAGCACCGGAAATGACGGTGCTGATCGGCGGCCTGCGTGTGCTGGGCACAAACGTGGGCGATTCGAAGCACGGCGTGTTTACGGACCGTCGCGGAGTGCTGACCAACGATTTCTTCCGCAATCTGCTCGACATGGGTACAGAGTGGAAGCCGACGTCGGAGGCCAACGAAGCCTATGAAGGTCGCGATCGTGCGACGGGTGAAGTCAAGTGGCTGGCCTCGCGCGTCGATCTTGTGTTCGGTTCGCATTCGCAACTGCGCGCGCTGTCGGAAGTGTATGGCAGCGAGGATTCTCAGCAGAAGTTCGTGCGCGACTTCGTTGCCGCATGGACGAAGGTGATGAACGCCGATCGCTTTGACATCAAGCATAAGTAACGGAAGCGCGGCCGGATGACGCGTCACGAGCTGATGCCGTGACGCGCCACCCGCCGGCATGCCAGAACGGATTCAATTCAAGACAAGTTTGGAGGGTTGCAATGAACTACTTTAAATCGGGCGACGGTACCGAAATCTTCTACAAGGACTGGGGCCAGGGTACGCCGGTCGTTTTTTCGCACGGCTGGCCGCTAACTTCGGATGCGTGGGATGCGCAGATGCTGTTCTTCGGCCA
>NZ_JAAGPE010000307.1:0-10344 GCF_017104605.1 Burkholderia sp. Ac-20384
CCCGCGAGCGCCGCCGCCGCCGCGAGCCCTTGCGCGGCGCGCAGCAGATCGACCGCGAGCATCGACGGCGCGAACGCGAGCGCGACCGACATCAGCGTGAAGCCGCCAACGCCGATCGCGAACAGGCGCTTGCGGCCGAACTGGTCGGCCAGCGCGCCGGCCGCCATCAGGAAGCTGCCGAACGCGAGCATGAACGCGTTGGTGATCCAGTTCATCGCGACCGTCCCGCCGTGCAGGTCACGGCCGATCGCGGGCGTCGCGACCGCGCCGCCCGAAAACGATAGCGGCAGCGCGACGGCCGCCATGCATACGGCGGCCAGCACCCACGCACGCCGGCGTGTCGACAGGTCCGAAGCGGCTGAAAAAGGGTGATCCATCATCGCTCCTCGAAAACCCGGCGCGGATGCGCCGTCAGAGCGACAGAAGATAAATCCGATTCAATCCGCGAAAAACCACGCAAAGCTCCGCATATAACGGATTAAAATTCCGCAATTCACTCGACTGCGTGCGTCGGCGCGCACCCTTCGATTCGATGGACAACCTGACCGGCATCGTCGCCTTCGTCCGCACCGCGGAAGCACTGAGCTTCGTCGCGGCCGGCCGCACGCTCGGTATCTCGGCGTCGGCGGTCGGCAAGACGATCGCGAAACTCGAGCAGTCGCTCGGCGTGCGGCTGTTCAACCGCACGACGCGGCGCGTCACGCTCACCGAAGAAGGCCGGCACTTCTACGAACGCTGCCAGCGGATCCTCGAGGATTTCCGCGACGCGGAAGCGACCGTAACGGCCTCCGCACAGCGCCCGCGCGGCAAGCTGCGCGTGAGCCTGCCGGTGATCGGCTACCGGTTCCTGCTGCCGGTGCTGCCCGAATTCCGGCAGCGCTTCCCGGACGTCGAGCTCGATCTCGATTTCAACGACCGGATGGTCGATGTCGTCGAAGGCGGCTTCGACGCGGTGATCCGCAGCGGCCCGCTGTCGGATTCGAGCCTGATGTCGCGGCGGCTCGGCCCGTTCGCGTTCGTGCTGTGCGCGACGCCCACGTATCTTGCGCAGGCCGGCACCCCGCGCACGCCGCGCGATCTCGAAGCGCACGCGTGCGTGCGCTACTGCTTCCCGACCACCGGCAAGCTGCAGGACTGGGCGCTCGCGGCCGACGACGGCACGCCGCTGAAGCTGCGCACCGCGATGACCTGCAACAACATGGAAGCGCTGCGTGGCACCGTGCTCGCGGGGCTCGGCATCGGCTACATGCCCGACTTCCTCGCGCGCGACGCGCTGGAGCACGGCGAGCTCGTTACCGTGCTCGACGACTACCGGATCGCGCCGGGCCAATTCTCGATCGTGTGGCCGTCGAGCCGCCAGTTGTCGCCGAAGCTGCGCGTGTTCGTCGACTTTCTGTGCGAGCGGCTGTTCAGGTAGCCTTCCCGCAGGCCGCTCGAACGGCGCGAATGCCGCGACGCGGCAGCGACACCTCGCGCCCCCCCCCCTTTTCAGTCCGCCCCGATCCGCTCCGCTTCCGCCTGCGGCAGCAACGCATCGCTGTCGTCCTTCAGACCGACGCCCGTCAGCCCGAGCCGGCGCGCGTGCGTCATCAGGTAATGCAGCTTGTGCGCGGCCCCCGCGTACGGCAGCCCTTCGGGCCGCACGTTCGAGATGCAGTTGCGCAACGCATCGTGGCAGCCCACCTTCGGCGCCCACGTCAGGTACACGCCGAGGCTGTCCGGCGAGCTGAGCCCCGGCCGTTCGCCGATCAGCATCGCGACGACCTTCGCGCGCAGCAGTTCGCCGATCTCGTCGCCGAGCGCGACGCGCGCCTGCGTCGCGACCACCACCGGGCCGATCCGCCAGCCGTCCGCATCGAGCCGCGGCCGCACGGCCTGCAGCAACGGCAGCGCCTGCTTCGCGGCCGCGAACGCCGACAGCCCGTCGCCGACCACGAACACGACGTCCGGTCCGTCACCGCTCGCTGCGTCGCCGTGCGCAGCCAGCAACGCACGCCCTTCATCCGACAGCTTGCGGCCGAGGTCGGGCCGGCGCAGGTAATGCTGGCGATCAGGCGCGGCGCTCTGCACGCCGAGCGTCGCGAAGCCGGCCGCATCGAGCTCGCGCCGCAGCGCATCGGAGTCGAGCGGCTGATGCACCGCGTCGCGCGCCTGCGCATGCGACAGGTTGAACGCGAGCAGCGGCGCGGTCGGCAGGCTGTTGCCCGCGCGGCCGAGTGCGATCCGCGCGTTGGTGAACGACTTCAGCTGCGCCCACGGGTTCTTTTCGACGGCATCGCTCATGCCGAAATCCCCATCCAGTCGTTCGCACCCGCGAGCAGCGGCGCGCGCGACGTCGCGGCGCGCAACGCACCGTGCGCATCGGCGATCTCCATCGTCTCCAGCCACTCCTCGAATTCCGGCGCGCGGCGCAACCCGAGCACCTCGCGCACGTAGAGCTGGTCGTGGAACGACGTGCTCTGGTAGTTCAGCATCACGTCGTCCGCGCCCGGAATCCCCATGATGAAGTTGATGCCGGCCGCACCGAGCAGCGTGAGCAGCGTATCCATGTCGTCCGAGTCGGCTTCCGCGTGGTTCGTGTAGCAGATGTCGCAGCCCATCGGCACGCCGAGCAGCTTCCCGCAGAAGTGATCCTCGAGGCCCGCGCGGATGATCTGCTTGCCGTCGTACAGGTATTCGGGTCCGATGAAGCCGACCACCGTGTTCACGAGGAACGGTTCGAACTTGCGCGCCACCGCATACGCGCGCACTTCGCAGGTCTGCTGATCGACACCGAAATGCGCGTTTGCCGACAGCGCACTGCCTTGCCCCGTCTCGAAGTACATCAGGTTGTTGCCGACCGTGCCGCGCTTGAGCGACAACGCGGCCTCGCGCGCCTCGCCGAGCAGCGCGAGCGAAATGCCGAAGCTCGCGTTCGCCTTCTCGGTGCCCGCGATCGACTGGAACACGAGGTCGACCGGCGCGCCCTTCTCGACCGCCGCGATCGTGTTGGTCACGTGCGTGAGCACGCACGACTGCGTCGGCACGCCGTAGCGTTCGCGAAAGCCGTCGATCATCGCGAGCAGCTTCACGATCGCCGCGAGGCTGTCGGTGGCCGGGTTGATGCCGATCATCGCGTCGCCGCAGCCGTACATCAGCCCGTCGAGCATCGATGCGGCGATGCCCTTCACGTCGTCGGTCGGGTGGTTCGGCTGCAGCCGCACCGACATCCGGCCCGGCAGCCCGACCGTGTTGCGAAAGCGCGTGACGACGCGGCGCTTCCTCGCCGCCGCGATCAGGTCCTGGTTGCGCATCAGCTTCGACACGGCCGCGACCATCTCGGGCGTGAGGCCCGGCGCGATCCGTTCGAGTGCCGTGCCGTCGGCCGCCGGCGACAGCAGCCAGTTGCGGAAATCGCCGACGGTGAGGTGCGAGATTTCCGCGAATGCCTGCGCATCGTGATCGTCGACGATGAGGCGCGTGACCTCGTCGTCTTCATACGGAATCACCGCTTCGTTCAGGAATGCCTTCAGCGGCACGCCCGCGAGCGCGATCTTCGCGGCGACGCGCTCCTCCTCGCTCGCCGCCGCGACACCGGCGAGCTGGTCGCCGGAACGCAGCGGGCTCGCTTTCGCGAGCAGCGTCTTCAGGTCCGCGAAACGGTACGTGCGCGGACCGATCGTCTCCGTATAGGACATCTGCGAGTCTCCTTGCCAAAAGCCGACGGCGCGCCCGTTCGACGGGGCGCGCCGGATGCCGTCACGGACGGCCGTTCACCTTCACCCTGCTCACTCCTCCAGCAGCACGTCGCCCGGCGCACTTGCACGCTGCGAACGCGTCGCGAGGAAGTACGCGTAGCCGAACGCGAGGAAGCCGAGGAACACTAGCGCGACCAGCCCGTTGAAATACACCATCGTTCCGAGACAGACGAGCGCGGCCAGGATCGCGAACGCCGGGAAGATCGGGTACAGCGGCGCGCGGAACGGCCGTTCGAGATTCGGCTGCGAGCGGCGCAGCTTGAACAGCGACGCCATGCTCACGATATACATCACGATCGCACCGAATACCGACATCGTCACGATATTCGCGGTCAGCGTCTGCCCGCCGAACTGGATCAGCTCGTCGCTGTAGATCGCCGCGATGCCGACCACGCCGCCCGCGAGGATCGCGCGGTACGGCGTCTTGAAGCGCGGATGCACCTTCGCAAGCCATTCGGGCAGGTAGCCTTCGCGGGCCAGCGCGAAGATCTGGCGCGAATAGCCGAGGATGATCCCGTGGAACGACGCGACCAGCCCGAACAGCCCGAGCCACACGAGCATGTGCATCCAGCCGCTGTTCGCACCGACGATGTACTTCATCGCCTGCGGCAGCGGGTCGTTGATGTTCGCGAGCTTGGTCCAGTCGCCCGCGCCGCCGGCGAACACCATCACACCGATCGCCAGTGCAACGAGGGTCAGGATCCCGGCCACGTAGGCGATCGGAATCGAGCGCTTCGGGTTCTTCGCTTCCTCGGCGGCCATTGCGACGCCTTCGATCGCGAGGAAGAACCAGATCGCGAACGGGATCGCCGCGAACATCCCGTGGAACGCGCCCACGCTGAAATGATCGGCGCCCGACCAGCCGCCCTTCATGAAGTTGCTCCACGCGAAGCCCGGCGACACGACGCCCATGAACACCAGCAGCTCGAAGATCGCGAGCAGCGTGACGACCAGCTCGAAGGTCGCCGCGATCTGGACGCCGACGATGTTCAGCGCCATGAACACGAGATACGCACCCATCGCCGCATGCTTGGGCTCGAGGCCGGGAAACTGCACGTGCAGGTACGCGCCGATCGCAAGCGCGATCGCGGGCGGCGCGAACACGAACTCGACGAGTGTCGCGGCACCGGCGAGATAGCCGCCGGTCGGGCCGAACGCACGGCGCGCATACGCAAACGGGCCGCCTGCGTGCGGGATCGACGTCGTCAGCTCGGTGAAACTGAAGATGAAGGTCGTGTACATCGCCGCGACGAACAGCGCGGTGACGACGAAACCCAGCGTGCCGGCGCTTGCCCAGCCGTAACTCCAGCCGAAGTATTCGCCGGAAATCACGAGGCCGACCGCGATGCCCCACAGTTGCCAGGTCCCGAGCGTCTGCTGCAGCGCGGGCTGGCCGGACGACTTGGCGCCGGCGGCGGGCCGGCCATTCGACTCTGCTTTCATCGGACTCTCTCCTCAAAGGCGCCGGGCCTGGCGGCCTGCGCGACTGAGAATCGATGCTAGAGAGTCATTAAACGACGTGTTATCGAAATTCGGCAAAGATCGCGGCTGACATTTCGCTGACGGAAATGCCGGCCGCGTTCGTTGCGACTGCGCACCGGCCGCGTTCCATGCGGCCGGATTGCCACGCTTACCGGCCGCCGCCGCGCTGGTTGAACCAGCGATCGAGCAGCTTGCCGGCCGCTTCGCGCCCGCCAAGACCGAACGACAGCGCCACCGCCACCGCGATCGCGCCGAGCACGAGGCCGAACGCGAGCTGCACGATCTCGTTCGCGATGCCCATCGCGCGCAGCCCCATCGCAAACACGAGGCCGAGGATCGCGAATTGCGCGATGCGCGCGAACAGCACGCTGTGCTCGCGGTCGGCCTGCTCGATCACGCGGCGCGCAAGGCCCGCGAGCCACACGCCGATCACGAGGATCACGCCGCCCATCAGCACGTGGCCGCCGAATTCGATGAACAGCGTGACGACGTCGCGCACCTGCGAGAAGCCGAGCCGGTTCGCGGCTTCGACCGACGCAAACAGCATCGCGAAGAACACGATCAGCCGCGCGACCAGCACCGACGGCTGCAGGATCCCCGAGAACACGCGTTCGACGCCGAGCACCGCCGGCAGCCCGTCGGCGCCCGCGGCTTCCAGCAGCTTCTGCGCGAGCGACGCGACGAAGCGCGCGAAGTAGAACGTCACGAGCACGATCACGATCGCCGCGACGATGTCCGGCACCGCGCCGAGGAACTGGTTCAGCATGTTGGTGGCCGGCACCGAGATCGCGTCGATCTTCAATGCGTCGAGCGCGGAGATCAGCGTCGGCACGAACACGAACACGTAGACGATCGTGCCGACCAGGCTCGACACGCGCACGGGCGTCGGGCTGTCGAGGCCCTGCGTGAGGCGGTCGGCGCCAGCGGCGACGAGCAGGTTCGTCACGAGGCCGCGCAGCACGCGCGCGACGATCCAGCCGACGATGCCGATCACCGCGGCCGCGAACAGGTTCGGCACGATCGCGAGCAGCTTGTCGACCATCCCCTGCACCGGCGACAGCAGCCCCGACAGCGCGAACGACGCGAGGATCGCCGGCAGGAACATCAGGATCACGAGCCAGAACAGCACGTCGCCGAGATAGCCGCTCATCGGCTGCATGCCGGCGCCTTCGGACAGCTTGTCGTCGATCTTGCTCGCCTTCAGCGCGCGGTTCGCGAGGCTGCGCAGCAGCGACGCAATGAGCCACGCGATCAGCGTCAGCGCCCCGCCGCCGATCAGGTTCGGCAGGTAGTTGACGATGTGGGTGACGAGCAGCGAGAACGGGTTGGAGACCGCGTACAGGTTGAGCACGTTGAAGATGCCCACCGCGGTGACGAGCAGCACGAGCCAGAACAGGCCGCCTGCGATGATGCGCTCGACGCAGGCGCCCTGGCCGGTGCTTTCGTTGATCCGCTGGTCGACCTTCAGCGCGCCGAGCAGGCGCATCGCGCCGGCCCGCACCACGACGGCGATCAGCCAGCCGATCACCAGGATGCCGATCGCGCCGGCGATCTTTGGCAGATACCCCCCTAGCGTGGTCTGCAGCGACGTGATGAAGCTGGAAGCATCCATTTCTTCTTCTCCCGAAAACGTGGTGTTGCGATTGAACATCGACGAACTACCTGCGTACTTCGAAAAACGTGCTGCCCCGACGGAGCAACTTACCCGAGAAAAATGACGCGATCACCCGATTTCACCGTCTTTAACTTTAGTCATAGATCGCCGGGGGGCAAGACCCCATTTCGTCGAAATAAAAAAGGGCCTGATTTGTCGGCCTCCTACGCATTTCCGCAAGATTTATCCATTCGGCCCGTGCTACCGTGACGTCGGTTCCCGCCCGGACAAGCCGATGACCGCCGCAACGAAACCCGACCAGCCCGCCTGGCTTCGCTATGCGGCGAGCGTGGCGCGCGTCCACGAGTACATCCACGCGCACCTCGACGGCCCCCTCGACCTGAACCGGCTCGCCGAAGTCGCGTGCCTGTCGCCGTATCACTGGCAGCGCGTCTATCGCGCGCTGTATGGCGAGTCGATCGTGCTGACGGTGCGGCGGATGCGGATCGTGCGCGCGTCCGAGGATCTCGTGTGCACGGCGCGGCCGATCGACGAAATCGCGCGGCGCGCGGGCTACGGTTCGACGCACGCGTTCGCGCGGGCGTTTCGCGACGCATACGGCGTGCCTCCCGTGCAGCACCGGCGCACGGGCAGCCACCGGCCCATCTATCCGTTACAGCGAGGAGAAGAAGACATGTTCAAGCATGAAGTCGATATCCGGCAGCTGCCGGAATTACACGGCTATGCCGTGGCGCACACCGGTTCGTACTTGAAGGTCAGCGAAGCGTTCATGCGGATCGGCGCGTGGGTCGGGCAGCACGGGTTGATCGGCCCGGGCGCGAAGATGATCGGCATTTTTTACGACGATCCGGACACGACACCCGAAGCGCAGTTGCGCGCGAAGGCCTGCTTCATGCCGGCCGACGGTGCGCCTGACGTCGAACCCGCGCCGCCGGTGGAGCGCGCGACGGTGGCGGGCGGCGAATACGCGGTGCTGCTGCATACGGGGCCGTATGCGGACCTGAAGACGGCGTACCAGTGGCTCTACGGCGACTGGCTGCGTCACTCGGGCCGCGAAGCCGCCGACGCGCCGCCGTTCGAGCTGTACCTCAATACGCCGATGGATGCGGCGCCAGCCGACCTGCGCACCGAGATCTACCTGCCGCTGCGCTGATCGAAGGGCTGGTGCGCCCGCACCGGCCCTGAAACGAAACGCGCCGGCCGGCGTTCGCACGCCGCCGGCGCGAATGGCCGACAAACTGCCTTACGCAGCCTGCGTCCCGCACCCGGGGCAAAACCGCGCGTCATCCGCCAGCGCCGAGTGGCAGCGGCTGCAGGACTTGCCGCGTTGCGCGGCACCGCACTGCGCGCAGAAACGCGCATCCGACGCATTGAGCGCGCCGCAACCCGCACAGGCGAGCTGGCTCAGCGGCACGTTGCCACCGGCCTGCCCGCTTCGGCTATCGGCCGGCGCCTGCCAGCCCCAGCCGTAGCGATCGCGACCGCGCGCATCGTGGCCGCCCTGCCCGTCCTGGCGCTGCCCGCCGTGATGCCCGCCACCGTGGCCGCTGTTGTTGCCGTGCCCGCCGCCATGACCACCGCCGTGGCCACCCAGGATTCGTTTCAGAAAGCTCATCGCCTGCTCCTCAACGCTTGGCCTGCGCGCTGCCGAACGCCCCCGAGGACGACAGCAGCCGCAAACCGTTGGCCACGACGATCAGGCTTGCGCCCGCGTCGGCGAAGACCGCCATCCACATCGTGCCGAGCCCCGCGACCGTGAGGCCGAGGAACACGATCTTCACGCCGAGCGCGAAGCCGATGTTCTGCACCAGCACACGATGCGTCGCACGCGACAGCCGCACGAACGCGGGAATCTTGCGCAGGTCGTCGTCCATCAGCGCGACGTCGGCTGTCTCGATCGCAGTGTCGGTGCCCATCGCGCCCATCGCGAAGCCGATGTCGGCACGCGCGAGCGCCGGCGCATCGTTGATCCCGTCGCCGACCATCCCGACCGCGCCCGCACCGCCGGCCGACAGTTCTTCGACTGCCGCGAGCTTGTCTTCCGGCAACTGGTTGCCGCGTGCGTCGTCGATGCCGGCCTGCTGCGCGATCGCCTGCGCGGTATGCGGGTTGTCGCCGGTCAGCATCGCGGTGCGGATGCCGAGCGCATGCAGATCCGCGATTGCCTCGCGGCTCGTGTCCTTGATCGTGTCGGCCACCGCGAAGATGCCAAGCACGCGCGCTTCGTCGACCAGCACCACGACGCTCTTGCCCTGCCGCTCGAGCGCATCGAGCTTCGCTTCGAGGGCCGTCGAGCAGCGCTCGAGCTCCTCGACGAGCCGGTGGTTGCCGAGCCAGTAGCGCGTGCCGTCAATCGTGCCGCGCACGCCGCGCCCGACGATCGCTTCGAAATCCTGTACATCGGCGAAGGCCGTCGTGCCGGCGTCACGCGCCGCAGTTGCGATCGCCTGCGACACCGGGTGATCGGAGCGCGCCGCGAGGCTCGCGCCGAGGTACCGCACACGTGCCGCATCGGCGTCGTCCGCATGCAGGTCGAAGTCGGTCTGCACCGGCTTGCCGTGCGTGATCGTGCCGGTCTTGTCGAGTGCGAGCCACGCGAGCTTGCGCCCTTCTTCCAGATAGACGCCGCCCTTCACGAGAATCCCGCGCCGCGCCGCGGCCGCGAGCCCCGACACGATCGTCACCGGCGTCGAGATCACCAGCGCGCACGGGCACGCGATCACGAGCAGCACCAGCGCGCGGTAGATCCAGTCGTGCCACGCACCGCCCATCACGATCGGCGGCACCACGGCAACCAGCAGCGCGACCGCGAACACGATCGGCGTGTAGACGCGTGCGAACTGGTCGACGAAGCGCTGCGTCGGCGCCTTCGCGCCTTGGGCTTCCTCAACCGCATGGATGATCCGCGCGAGCGTCGAGTTGGCCGCGACGGCCGTCACGCGATATTCGAACGAACCCGATTCGTTGATCGTGCCCGCGTACACGGCGTCGCCGGTCGTCTTTTCGACGGGCAGGCTCTCGCCGGTGATCGGCGCCTGGTTCACCGTCGAGCGGCCCGCGACGACTTCGCCGTCCAGCCCGATCCGCTCGCCCGGCTTCACGCGGACGACCGCGCCGAGCTCCACCTGCGCGGCCTCGACCGTGCGCCACGACCCGTCGGCGTCCTGCACGGTCGCGGTGTCCGGCGCGAGTTGCATCAGGCCCTGGATCGCATTGCGGGCGCGGTCGAGCGACTTCGCTTCGATCAGCTCGGCGATCGTGAACAGCACCATCACCATCGCGGCTTCCGGCCACTGGCCGATCGCCATCGCGCCTGTCACCGCGATGCTCATCAGCGCGTTGATGTTCAGGTTGCCGTTGCGGATCGCGATCCAGCCCTTCTTGTAGGTCGTGAGCCCGCACGCGAGCACCGCCGCGAGCGCAAGCGCCGCCGACAGCCACACGGGCAGGCCGGCCCAGGTCGCGCCTTCGGACGCGATCGCGGCAACGCCGGCCAGCGCCAGGGGCCAC
>NZ_JAAGPE010000308.1:0-10434 GCF_017104605.1 Burkholderia sp. Ac-20384
TTTTTTTGATGTGCCGGCGCCCCCGGGCACCGACACAGTCTCATACACCCTTTCCCTACACGGCGCTCTTCCGAGCTACCCGAACCGCAACCGTTCGTCGCGCAGCGGCCAGCGCGGTCACTGAAGCCGTGCGGCTGCGCGCCGCAGGTGCTCGACCTGGCGTTGCCAGCGTGCGAGCACCGCGGCGCGCTCCCCTTCCAGCGTGAACGTGACGCCTGTCGCGAGACGCGCATAGCCGACCCGCTGCGCATCGCCGTGCGCGATCGTCGCAGCGAATCCGGCCAGTCCGCCGAAGTCCCCTTCGAGCGGCGCCATCCTCAATTGCGCCTGAAAGAACGCGCCGTCCGCGACGAGCGTCAACGCGGCCGACCGCCGTTGCGCGATCGCGCGCGCCGCACGCGATTGCGGCCAGAGCGCCAGCAGCAGCGTGCGCGCATCGTGTGCGTAGATCTCGCCGACGCCGAGCAGCGTCGTGCGCAACTGGCCGTCGTCGGTTGCGACGATCAGCGATGCGGCGAAGTCGGCATGACGTTCGAGCGCCGTGCCGTCGAACAACGAAACGACGGCCGGCGGCCACGCATCGAACGTCCATTGTTCGAGCGCGTGGCGATGGGTATCGGTCATGATGGCGTGGCCCCGGTGGAAAGCGGATGAAGAAGCCGCAGCATACGCGCGCCGGGCCGCGCCGCGGCGATCAGCGCAGGAACACGTGCCGCGTGATCTTGGTGAGCGGATAGTGGACGCCCGGCTGGATCTTCGCGGGCAGGTCGAGCGGCTTGAGCAGCATCTTCACGCACATGTCGGCCGACAGGTTGCGCCGCACGAGCGTGCTGATACGCGCGGCGCGTTCGCGGTTGTACTGGCTGTCGCCCACACGATCCGGATAGCGGACCGCGAACACGTGGCGCAGCGCGATCTCCGAATCCTCGTTCTTGATTTCCATCACGCGGCGCGCCAGCGCGCCGAGCACCGCGAGCCGGCCATTGCCCTCGAGCTGGTTGTACTTCTTGAAGAACTTGAAGAAGTGCTTGTAGTGGCGCACTTCGTCCGTGCGGATGTTGTCGGTGATTTCCTTCAGCACGGGCTCGTCCGAGCATTCGTTGATCGCGCGATAGAGCGTGGCCGTACCCGTCTCGACGACGCAGCGTGCAACCATCTCGAGCGCGCGGGTCTTCTCGAACGCCTCGACCTTGCAGGTCTTCGAATACTCGGCGAAGAAATTCGCGAACGCGGTATCCCAGTCGAACTCCGGCCACACGTGCGCGATGTACGCCTTCAGCGCGCGTCCGTGCTGCAATTCTTCGTGCTCCCATGCATTGTTGAGCCATGCGGAGACTTCCGGATCGTCGTTGAAGAACTGGCTCAGATTGCTCGTGTAGAGATCCGAGCCGCTTTCGATGAACGACGACGCGCACAGCAGCAACAACAGATCCTCGTTCGCGGCGGCACGTTGACGATCGATCCGGTTCAGGTCGATGTCCTCGATTCGCCACGGCATCACATGCGTCGTTTTGGTGTCCATGGTGGTGCGCTCCCAGTCGTCGCGCGGGGGCCGGCCCATGCCTTCGGCACAGGCGCCAACCGTCCCGCAGGCGGCGTTTTACTTGCGTTTATAGTGGATTGGTCCGGCCGAACCATGCTGGCATCTTAGCCGGACTTTGATGTTCGTGCTCCAGAGCACTGACCATACCGGACGAGCGCAGTTCCACGGCGTCTGTTGCCGTTCGTTAGACGAGTCCTTCAAACCGCTTGCGCCCGCTCGGCGATTCGGGCTGCCGCAAACGAAACGGGCGGCCATCCGGCCGCCCGCGAAGCGCACGAAATGCCGGCGAAAGCCGGCAGCAATCCATCAGAAACCGGCCGCCAGACCGTCGCGCCGGCTGTCGCTCGCGGCCACGTAGCCACGCTCGCGATCGTCGCGGTCGAGACGCCAGATGAACTGCCCCGAACCGAAATCCATGTAAGGATCGTCGATCGACTTGATCGTATGGCCGCGTGCGGTCAGCGCATCGACGGTCGCACGATTCATCGTTGCCTCGACGTCGAGCGTGAAGTCGCGGTTGACCTTCCAGCGCGGCGCATCGCAGGCAGCCTGCGGTTGTTGCCCATAGCCAAGCATCCGCACGACAGTCTGCAGGTGGCCTTGCGGCTGCATGTCGCCGCCCATCACGCCGAAGCTCATCACGGCCTCGGTGCGACCGTCGACCTCCTCGGTGACGAATGCCGGGATGATCGTGTGGAACGGCCGCTTGCCGCCCGCGACGACGTTCGGCGAAGCCGGATCCATCGAGAAGCCGTGCCCGCGATTCTGCAGCGCGATGCCGGTGCCGGGCACCACGAGCCCCGAGCCGAAGCCCATGTAGTTCGACTGGATGAAGCTCACCATCATCCCGCGCTCGTCGGCCGCCGACAGGTAGACCGTGCCGCCCGAATGCGGCCGGCCGGCGCCGAAATGCGTCGCGCGCGCGGGATCGATCAGCTTCGCGCGTTCGGCGAGATACGCATCGTCGAGCATCTGTTCAGGGGTGACCTCCATCGCGCGCGGATCGGCGACGTAGCGATAGACATCGGCGAACGCGAGCTTCATCGCCTCGATCTGCAGATGCTGCGAGTCGACCGAATCGACTGGCCATTCGGTCACGCCCGCGTGCTCGGCGATGCCGAGCGCGATCAGCGCCGCGATGCCCTGCCCGTTCGGCGGAATCTCGTGGATCGTGTGACGGCCGAAGCGCTTGCCGATCGGCTCGACCCATTCCGGCCGATAAGCATGCAGGTCGGCCGCGGTCAGCGCGCCGCCGCCTTCGCGGGAGAACGCGGCGATGCGCTCAGCGAGCACGCCCTCGTAGAACGCGCGGGCACCTTCCTTCTGCAGCGTGCGCAACGTCTGCGCATGGCCCGGCAGGCACACGCGCTCACCCACCTGCGGTGCGCGGCCGTGCGGCATGAAGGTATCCGCGAAACCCGGCAGCCCGTTGAGTTCCGGCACCGCGGCCGCCCACTTGTGCGCGACGATCGGCGGCACCGCATAGCCGCGCTCCGCGATCTCGATCGCCGGCTCGAGCAGGTCCGCGAACGGCAGCGAACCGAACTTCGCATGCAGCGCTTCCCAGCCCGCGATCACGCCCGGCACGGTGACGGTATCCCAGCCGCGCGTCGGCTTGTTCGCAATGCCGTTGCCCGCCTCGCCGTGGCGCTTGCGGAAATAGTCGACGTTCCATGCGGCCGGCGCGACGCCCGACGCGTTCAGCCCGGACAGCCGCTCGCCGTCCCACACGAGCGCGAACGCGTCGCCGCCGAGCCCGCACGATACGGGCTCGACGACCGTGAGCGCGGCGGCAGCGGCCAGCGCCGCGTCGACCGCGTTGCCGCCCTTCCACAGCATCCGCAGCCCGGCCTGCGCGGCGAGCGGGTGCGACGTCGACACGACGTTGCGTGCGAACACCGGAATGCGGGTCGTCGGATACGGGTTGTGCCAGTTGAAGCCAGTCATCGATTCCACCTCGTCGAAAGCTGAATGAACGCGCCGGACGCGCGCCCGCGTGCGCGGGCAATCCGCCATTGCAGCGCGATCGGCACAATCGCACAAATTCATTTATCACATGAATCAATGCCATTTCCGCATGAATGACGGACGACCATGCGGGCCGGGCCGGCCTAACGTCGTTGCCGCCCTTACAATACTCGCTCCGTCTCACGACACGACCATCGAGCCATGACCCGAGATCCCCGCCTCACCCTCAACGCGCGCCAGCAGGAACTGCTCGAATGGGTGCAGCGCGACGGCTTCGTGACCGTCGACGATCTCGCCGCGCACTTCGCGGTGACGCCGCAGACGATCCGCCGCGACGTGAACTGGCTCGCCGACCTGAACCTGCTGCGCCGCTACCACGGCGGCGCGAGCCTGCCGACCAGCTCGGAGAACGTGTCGTACACGGCCCGCCAGCGGATGTTCCACGACGAGAAGCGGCGCATCGCGGCGCTCGCGGCGTCGCACATTCCCGACCAGGCCTCGCTGTTCATCAACCTCGGCACGACCACCGAGGAAGTCGCACGCGCGCTGAACCGCCACCGCGGGCTGCACGTGATCACGAACAACCTGAACGTCGCGTCGATGATGAGCGGCTACCCCGACTGCGAGGTGCTGATCACCGGCGGCATCGTGCGGCCGTGGGACAAGGGGATCGTCGGCGAACTCGCGATCGACTTCATCCGCCAGTTCAAGGTCGACTACGCGATCATCGGCACGTCGGCGATCGAGGCCGACGGCACGCTGCGCGACTTCGACACGCGCGAGGTGCGCGTGGCCGAGGCGATCATGCAGCATGCGCGCACCGTCTATCTCGTGACCGACCATTCGAAGGTCGGCCGCCCCGCGCTGGTGCGCCAGGGCCACCTGAGCCAGGTACACGCGCTCTTCACCGACAAGCCGCTGCCGCCCGAGATGGCCGACACCGTCGCGGCCGCCGGCACCCAGGTGTACGTCGCGGAGTGACCGTGCCGATGCTGCACCGCACCCGAAACTTCAAGTGAAATCAAGAAGTTGGCGTCGCGAGCAAACCGCTTGCGCGTGGCTCGGCTGTCAAAGGGAAAATTAACGGGGCACGATTTGTCGTTGCCTGCGCGCTCGACTAGACTCCAGTTCCCCGGCCCGTTCCGCCGTTCCGCCTGTGCCAGGGCGCGGACGAATGACATGGCCGGCGAATGCAGCTTTTCCCCCCAAGCCATACCCCGACGGGTATCGCGCGTCGGCTTTTGCGCCGGGCGCGCGGGCTGACTGGTCGCCATGGAGAGAACGATGCTGAGTCCGCATGAATTCGCCACGCTATTGCTTGTGAAGGACGCTCCCGATCAAACCCACATGGATCGGGACGAGATCGACGCACTGCTCGAACAGCAGCTCGTTCGCCTGGAAGGACTCGGATCGGGGCGCAAATACTGCGTGACCGAAACCGGCGACGCCGCGCTGCGATCCATCAAATACCGCTATTCGTAAAACCACACCGCTCGTGACCTGACCGCGCCGCCCGCATTCGGGCCGCGCGGCCATTCCCGTTTCCCGCTCGCCGCAGCGTTCCTCAGCCTGCCTCAGCCGCCGCGCAGCGTCGGATCGACGGCCGCCCGCCAGCTGATGGCCTGTGCGCGCGCACCGTTGAAATACGCGATCCAGCCGGCACGCGTCGCCGCGTCAGGCGCCGCATAGTGCGTCGAAAGTTCGTTTACGAACGCACAATAGTTCGCTTCGGTCAGCCCGCGATACCGTTTCGCGACGTACGCGTCATACAGCGTCGAGTAGACCGGCTGCGCGTCCGTGCCCCAATCCCGTGCCGTGCCACCGCACGACGTCTGCAGGTCGACGAACGACGGCGTGCGCCAGTTGCCGGCGAGCGGCGGCATGCCGGCCGTGCACCCCGCCAGAAGCACGGCGCACGCGCCGGCCCACATCCCAATACGCATGATTCACCTCGTGAAACGGTCGATTCCGCCAGTATCGTCCGGGATCGCGCCGCGCGCTACTGGCCCCGCTTTTTCGAACTTTACTTTTTCGATTTCGTTCGTTAAATTTCGAATTCGAACATTTTCTGTTCACCCATTTCCATCAGACGATAAGGACAGCAGGTGACCCAACCGAATCGCTACGATCTGCTCGTCGTCGGCGGCGGCATCAACGGCGCGGGCATCGCGCGCGATGCGGCCGGCCGCGGCCTGTCGGTCATGCTCTGCGAGCAGGACGATCTCGCGTCGCACACGTCGTCGTCCAGCACGAAGCTGATTCACGGCGGCCTGCGTTACCTCGAGTACAACGAGTTCGGGCTCGTGCGCAAGGCGCTGCAGGAGCGCGAAACGCTGCTGCGCGCGGCGCCGCACATCATGTGGCCGCTGCGCTTTGTCATGCCGCACATGCCGAACCTGCGTCCGGCCTGGCTGATCCGCATCGGCCTGTTCCTTTACGATCACCTCGCAAAACGCGAGCTGCTGCCCGGCTCGCGCGGCATCGACATGCGCCGCCATGCGGCCGGCGCACCGCTGATCGATTCGATCAAGCGCGGCTTCGTCTATTCGGACGGCTGGGTCGACGACGCGCGCCTCGTCGTGCTGAACGCGATGGATGCGAAGGAGCGCGGCGCGGAGATCCTGACGCGCACGAAGCTGGTGTCCGCCGAACGCCGCGGCGACGAATGGGAAGCGCGGCTGCAGCACGCCGACGGTTCGATCCGCGTCGTGCATGCGCGCGCGATCGCGAACGCGGCCGGCCCGTGGGTCGGCGAAGTGCTGAAAGGCGCGCTCGGCCGCGGCGCGCACCACAGCGTGCGGCTCGTGAAGGGCAGCCACATCATCACGCGCCGCCTGTTCGATCACGACCACGCGTACATCTTCCAGAACCCGGACAAGCGGATCATCTTCGCGATTCCGTACGAGCACGATTTCACGCTGATCGGCACGACCGACGTCGAATACACGAACGATCCCGCGAAGGTCGCGATCGATCGCGACGAGACGCAGTACCTGTGCGATTCGATCAACCGCTACTTCAAGCGCAAGATCTCGCCGGCCGACGTGCACTGGACCTACTCGGGCGTGCGCCCGCTGCTGGAAGACGAGAACGCCGCGAACGCATCGGCCGTCACGCGCGACTACCGCCTCGAGCTGGACGACGGCGCGGGCGCCCCGCTGCTGTCGGTGTTCGGCGGCAAGATCACGACGTTCCGCAAGCTCGCGGAAGAAGCCGGCGACATGCTGTGCAGCGTGCTCGGCCGCGACGCGAAAACCTGGACGGCCGGCGTCGCGCTGCCGGGCGGCGACATCGCGAACGCGAAGTTCGACGCATTCGCCGATACGTTCGCCAAGCGCCATGCGTGGCTGCCCGCCGCGCTCGCGCGCCGCTATGCACGTGCCTACGGCACGCGCGCGGAGCGCGTGATCGACGGCGCGAAGTCGCTCGCCGAGCTCGGCGCCGAAGTCGCACCGGGCATCTACGACGCCGAACTGCGCTACCTGCGCGACGCCGAATGGGCGACCCGCGCGCAGGACGTGCTGTGGCGCCGCTCGAAGCTCGGCCTGCACGTGGCGCCCGGCACGCTCGACGCGGTGACCGCCGCGGTCGATGCGTGGTTCGCCGCCGCGCACGCGCCGCAGGCCTGATCCGAATGCAGTTGCAGTTGCCGTACCGACGTTGACTCACCGACGCGCCGCCCAACATGCGGCGCGCATCACAACTAAGCCAAATCCACGGATGGAGATGAGAGACATGCAGGATCAGTACATCCTCGCGCTTGACCAGGGCACCACGAGTTCCCGCGCGATGCTGTTCGATCGCCAGGGCAATATCGTTTCGATCGCCCAGAAGGAATTCGAGCAGATCTACCCGCAACCCGGCTGGGTCGAGCACGATCCGCAGGAAATCTGGTCGACGCAAGCCGGCGTCGCCGCCGAAGCCGTCACGCGCACGGGCCTGAACGGCACGTCGATCGCCGCGATCGGCATCACCAACCAGCGTGAAACCACGATCGTCTGGGATCGCGAGACGGGCCAGCCCGTCTACAACGCGATCGTCTGGCAGGATCGCCGCACGGCCGACTTCTGCGATTCGCTGAAAGCACAGGGCTTCGAGGCGAAGGTGCGCGCGAAGACCGGCCTGCCGATCGATTCGTACTTCTCAGGGACCAAGATCCGCTGGATTCTCGACAACGTGCCGGGCGCACGCGAGAAGGCGAAGCAGGGCAAGCTCGCGTTCGGCACCGTCGACAGCTGGCTCGTGTGGAACTTCACGAAGCACGAACTGCACGTGACCGACGTGTCGAACGCGTCGCGCACGATGCTGTTCAACATCCACACGCGCGAGTGGGACAACGAACTGCTCGACATGCTCGACATCCCGCGTAGCATGCTGCCGGAAGTGAAGGCGTCGTCGGAAATCTACGGCCACACGAAGACCACCGTGTTCGCGTCGAAGATCCCGCTCGCGGGTATCGCGGGCGACCAGCAGGCGGCGCTGTTCGGCCAGATGTGCACGCAGTCCGGCATGGTGAAGAACACCTACGGCACCGGCTGCTTCCTGATGATGAACACCGGCGACAAGCCGATCGAATCGAAGAACAACCTCGTCACGACGATCGCCTGGCAGATCGGCGACAACGTTCAGTACGCGCTGGAAGGCAGCATCTTCATCGCGGGCGCGGTGGTGCAGTGGCTGCGCGACGGCGTCGGCATCATCAAGTCGGCCGCTGAGATCGAAGCGCTCGCCGCGAGCGTGCCGCACACCGACGGCGTCTACCTGGTGCCCGCCTTCGCCGGCCTCGGCGCACCGCACTGGAACGCGCGGGCGCGCGGCTCGGTGTTCGGCGTCACGCGCGGCACGACCTCCGCGCACCTCGCACGCGCGGCGCTCGATTCGATCGCGTACCAGTCGCTCGACGTGCTGGCCGCGATGGAAGCCGATTCGGGCATCAGCATCGGCGAGCTGCGCGTCGACGGCGGCGCGAGCGCGAACGACCTGCTGATGCAGTTCCAGGCCGATCTGCTCGGCGTCGACGCGGTGCGTCCGCAGATCACCGAGACGACCGCGCTCGGCGCAGCCTACCTCGCGGGCCTCGCGATCGGCTACTGGAAGAGCCTCGACGACGTGCGCGACCAGTGGCAGCTCGATCGCCGCTTCTCGCCGTCGATGCCGAAGGAACACGTCGAACGCTGCATGTCGGGCTGGCAGCGTGCGGTGCGTGCCGCGAAGGCATGGGCCGACGACGCCCAGTAATCCTCACACACTTAAACGAAATACAACAACACCGGCGGACCGCGCCACGCGCGAGTCCGCGATGACATACGAGAGACAACCATGTCACCTTATATTGCAGAGTTCATCGGCACAGCGATCCTCGTGCTGCTCGGCAACGGCGCGGTCGCAAACGTGCTGCTTGCAAAGACCAAGGGCAAAGGCGCGGACCTGATCGTGATCGTGATGGGCTGGGCGATGGCCGTATTCGTCGCCGTCTACGTGACCGCATCGTTCAGCGGCGCGCACCTGAACCCGATCGTCACCATCAGTCTCGCGCTCGCGGGCAAGTTCGCGTGGTCGAAAGTCGGCGGCTACATCCTCGCGCAGATGCTCGGCGGGATGGCGGGCGCGTTGCTCGTGTGGCTCGCCTATCGCCAGCACTTTGCGAAGGAAGCCGATGCGGACCTGAAGCTCGCGGTGTTCTGCACGGCGCCCGCGATCCGCAGCGTCACGCACAACGTGCTGACCGAAGCGATCTGCACGTTCGTGCTGATCCTCGGCGTGCTGTACCTCGCATCGCCGCAGGTCGGCCTCGGTGCGCTCGACGCACTGCCCGTCGGCCTGCTTGTGCTCGGCATCGGCATCTCGCTGGGCGGCCCGACCGGCTATGCGATGAGCCCCGCACGCGACCTGTCGCCGCGCATCATGCACGCGCTGCTGCCGATCCCCGGCAAGCGCGACAGCGACTGGCGCTATGCCTGGGTGCCCGTCGTCGGCCCGCTGCTGGGCGGCGCCGCAGCGGCCGGCCTGTACCTGCGTCTGCACGCAATGGCCTGAACGCGGGCCTGTGACGAAGCGCGTGGCAATCGACCAAACGCGCGCTTCGGCAACAGGCTCTTTCGCCTGACCGCCGGCATGCCGGCATAGCGGCGCGGGTATCGCCCCCGTGCCGCTACTCCCCTCCTTCGTACTCGTTCCCACGGCCCGTGGCTCGCGCCGGTTGCGCATTGCGCGCGTCGCTTCGCTACCTGCCGCTCGCCTCTCCGATCAGCGATTTAAGCTTCACGTTCACGTCCGCCACTGCGGTCGGCATCACGTCCGCCCCACGCTCGACCAGCATCCGCGCAATCCGCATCTCCTTGACGAACCCCGACGCGCGGCCGAAACCACTCGCGGCGACGAGCCGCGCTCCGGCGTCGAAATGGAAATGGATTTCCGCGTCGTCGCCGAGCACGCGCGTGACCGATCGCTCTCCGAGCGCCGGCTCTCCAGCCACCTGTAACTGCGCGTCGTATTGATCCGACCAGAACCACGGCGTGTCGCGATACGGCTCGTCGGCGCCGAGCATGTTGCGCGCGGCGACGCGCGCTTGGGTCTCGGCGCCGTGCCACGTCTCCTGCCGGACCGGCCGCCCCGACAACGCACCCGGAAACACCGCGACGTCGCCGGCCGCGTAAATGCCGCGCGCCGACGTCTCGAGCCGCGCGTTCACGACGATGCCGCGCTCGACGGCGAGGCCCGCATCGCGCGCCAGCTCGTCGGCCGGTTCGATGCCGATGCCGGCGACGACCGTGTCGGCGATCAGCGTGTCGCCGTCGTCGAGTACGACTGCCAGCGCGCCACCCGCCGTCCGCTCGATCGCAACCGGCTGCCGGCTCACGCGAATGGCCACGCCCTGCTGTTCGTGAAGCGCGTGCACGCGCGCCGCGATCGAACAGCAGGGC
>NZ_JAAGPE010000309.1:0-10401 GCF_017104605.1 Burkholderia sp. Ac-20384
TGATCTGCCCGGCGGGCAGCAGGCTGTTCACCGATTCGCCGACCCAGCGCGCGCGCAGCGCGTTGCCGAGCTCGGCGCCCGGCTGGCCGGGGCGGAACATCACGGAAATCGCCATCGCGTCGATCACGAGCGGCACGACGTGGAACGCCGCGACGAGCGCGAGCCCCCAGCCGGCCGCGAGGAACGTGGACGCGACCGCGCCGACGCCCTGCCATGCAAGGAGTGCGACGAAGAGTGCGGTCCCGAGGGACAGCAGGATGAGGCCGGCGCGTGTCATGACCCGGTCGTGCGTCGCGTTGCCAGTTGCTTGAACACCTGGCGGAAACCGAAATACGCGATCGCGTCCTTCATGTTCGAGATGAAGCGCTTCCACGGCCGCATGCCGGGGTTCGTCACGTATTCGAAGGTGAGCGACACGCGTATCTCGTTCTGGCCGAGCGGCGTGATGCGGTGGCGCAGCTTGTCGCCGTCGAACAGCACGATGCCGCCGTCGGCGATCTGGACGGAGCCCGGTTCGTCGGCTACGTCCGGATTGCGCGTGTGCAACTCGTAGTCGAGCCGGCACGACGATTCGTCGATCACGCCGATCAGCAGCGTGTAGCGGCGGCCGTCGTAGTACGACGTGTCGTAGTGCCAGCCGATGTGGTCGCCGGGCTTCGTGTAGTAATACAGCGCGTATGCGTGCGGATCGTCGTCCGGCGACAGCATCAGCTTGTCGCCCGTGACCTTCTCGAGGAAGGAGATGAGTGCCTTCGAGCGATACAGTTCGGCGATGTACGGCGCCTGCTCGTCGATCGTATGGCGGCTCACGCTGCCACCTTGCTTGTGGCCGGGCAGGTAATTGCGGTTCAGGCCGGCCTGCATCGCGCGCGCGCCGTCGGCCAGCTTCGCATGTGCGTCGGCCGGCAGGAATGCGTCGAGGTACAGGAACGAGCCCTGGCGCGTGTAGTCGCCGCGCAGGCGGTCGAGGTCGAGCGTGCCGACACGGTCGGCCACGGTGCGATCGGGGTCGGCTGCGGCCGCGCGCACGGGCGCGGGGCGTGCCGGGCTCAGCACGGAGTCGTCGCGCGTGCTATTCATTTGGAAGCCTGGATTTCGGTTGGATTCTGAGCAACGTTGCCGCGCCGGACGATGCGCCACCAGTCGATCACGACCCACGCGGCGAACAGCGGGGCGCCGATCGACGCCGCGAGCAGGAACGGCTCGACGCCGTCGAACAGCGTCACGAGCGGCAGCAGGTAGAGCACGTCTTCGGTTTCGAAGCCGCCGGCGAATGCCTGCTTGGTGCCGGCCTTGCCGGCGAACGATTCGATGCGCATGCGCAGGAAGAAGATCAGCGCGACAGCGGCACCGGCCACCGCGCCG
The DNA here is from genome assembly GCF_017104605.1 of Burkholderia sp. Ac-20384. Lineage (NCBI taxonomy): Bacteria > Pseudomonadati > Pseudomonadota > Betaproteobacteria > Burkholderiales > Burkholderiaceae > Burkholderia > Burkholderia sp. Ac-20384. The sequence continues at coordinate 1,366 of NZ_JAAGPE010000309.1, forward strand.
AGCAGCACCGGCGACGCCGCCATCTGGCCGCCCTGGGCGACGATGCCGACGCCCATGCTGACGAACAGCGCGACGGTGACGAGCGCGTCTGCTGCGAGGTCGTAAAAATGACCGATCTTGCTGGATTTCCCGCTGATGCGCGCGAGCTCGCCATCGGTGTGGTCGACGAAGTTCGACAACACGATCAGGAACGCGCCTGCATTGCTCCAGCCGAAGCCGCCTTGCGCGAGGCACCAGGCGCCGGCGAGGCCAATCAGCAGACGAACGGTAGTGAGGTGATTCGGGGTGACGGGCGTGTCGACGAGCGGTCGGACAAGCGAGCGCGCGAGCCGCGCATCCCAGGTGCGTGGCAGGGGCGGTTCGGAGCGTGTGGCGGTTTTTCTTTGGTCCATCGGCGAAATATATACGGAATTGTAATTTGTTGCTTTTTATTCGATCAATGTCCTGACATGAGGGAGTGTTACCGCGTCTTGCAGCGATCGGCCGGCCAAAAAGCGCGTGCGCGAAAGGGCGGCCGAACGGGGCGGCGGGATCCGTATTCCAGTGTGGTTCGCGTCGCGCGACTGTCAAGGACGGACGGGCCTCGGAGGCTGATGCAGCGGTGCTTTTCGCGTTTCCCGATGCGCGTCGCGCGGCGCGTGCGAGCTTGACGTGTGTCAGGTTGGGACAAGCCGCATCGGGTGACAATTGGCCGCGCCGGACGGGTATCGGTCATTACCGATGGAGGGGCGATAAATTCGACTGGAAATCCGTCGATTGATGCGTGTGGGTTGTCGATCGTCGACCGCTCTTTCTGCTTGATGCTTTCGCGCACCTTTCGTGTGCGTCCGATTTAAACGGAGCGTCTGTCACAGAACGGTCGTTCGATACCCGGCAAATCCGGCAAGGATCTTTTTCATTTAGCGGACATTTCGCGGCGATTGCCTCTGCGATACTCCGACCGTGCCTGTGGTGCCGGCCGCCCCTCGCGGCCCCAAGGGCTTCATGTCGCTCAGGAGACACCCCCCGCGACGTCAACGACAGACCCAAGCGTCAGAAACCAGCCATGTCTTCATCACGCATCCTCGCTCCCGCCCTGCGTTCGCTCGTCCGCACCGCCGACGAAGCCGCCGCGCTGATCCGCCCCGGCATGACCGTCGCCATGAGCGGCTTCACCGGTTCGGGCTATCCGAAGGCCGTGCCGGCCGCGCTGGCCACCCATATCGACGCGGCGCATGCGCGCGGCGAGGACTTCCGGATCAACGTGCTGACCGGCGCGTCGACCGCGCCGGAACTCGACGGCGCGCTCGCCCGCACCAACGGCATCTCGATGCGCCTGCCGTACCAGTCCGACCCGACGTTGCGCGACAAGATCAACGGCGGCGAAGTCGACTACCAGGACGTCCACCTGAGCCACGTCGCGCAGTACGCCTGGTTCGGGCTGTACGGCGATCTCGATGTCGCGATCGTCGAAGTCGCGGGCATCCGCGAGGACGGGCTGCTGATTCCGTCCGCGTCGATCGGCAACAACAAGACCTGGCTCGAACGCGCGAAGCACGTGATCCTCGAGGTCAACGCGCGCCAGCCGCTCGGCCTCGACGGGATGCACGACGTCTATTACGGCACCGCGCTGCCGCCGCACCGCAAGCCGATTCCGCTGACGAAGAGCGACGACCGGATCGGCGAGCCGTATCTGCGCTGCCCGGCCGACAAGATCGTCGCGATCGTCGAGACCGACGCGCCGGATCGCAGCAATGCGTTCTCCGCGCCGGACGCGACGTCCAAGCAGATCGCGCATCAACTGATCGACTTCCTGCGCCATGAAGTGAAGCGCGGCCGCCTGCCGGAAAACCTGCTGCCGCTGCAGTCGGGTGTCGGCAACATCACGAACGCGGTGCTCGCGGAGCTCAGCTCGGCCGGCTTCTCGAACCTGACCGCGTACACCGAAGTGATCCAGGACGGCATGCTCGACCTGTTGCAGGACGGCACGTTGAGCTTCGCGTCGGCCACCGCGCTGTCGCTGAGCCCGGCCGCCGTGCAGCGCTTCGCCGACGAAATCGCGACGTTCCGCGAGAAGATCGTGCTGCGCCCGCAGGAGATCAGCAACCATCCGGAACTCGTGCGCCGGCTCGGCTGCATCGCGATGAACGGGATGATCGAGGCCGACATCTACGGCAACGTGAACTCGACGCACGTGATGGGCACGAAGATCCAGAACGGCATCGGCGGCTCGGGCGACTTCGCGCGCAACGGCTACCTGTCGTGCTTCATGTCGGCGAGTACCGCGAAGGGCGGTGCGATCTCGCGGATCGTGCCGATGGCGAGCCACGTCGACCATACCGAGCACGATGTCGCGGTGGTCGTCACCGAGCAGGGCCTCGCGGACCTGCGCGGCCTGTCGCCGAAGCAGCGTGCACGCAAGGTCATCGCGACCTGCGCGCATCCCGACTACCGGCCGATGCTCGAGGATTACTTCGAGCGCGCGTCGCGCGACAGCTTCGGCAAGCACACGCCGCACCTGCTCGCCGAGGCGCTGTCGTGGCACGAGCGCTATGTGCGCACGGGCACGATGAAGGCCTGACGCGGAGCGAAAGGGCGCGCGCCGCGCGTGCGCCCGTCAATCCATCGCCGCATGCGCGATATCCACGCTCGCCGCTTTCTGCGGCGGGCGGATCAGCAGCAACAGCGGAATCATCAGCAGCGTCGCGACGAACATCAGCTTGAAGTCGTTCAGGTACGCGATCATCGACGCCTGCTGGTTGATCGTGCGATCGAGCAGCGCAATGTCGAGACGGCTGCCGGCGATCGCCTGCACGGCCGGGTTGAACGGCGTGATGTGGGTCGCGAGGTCGGCGTGCGCGACCTGCGTGTTGCGCGTCATCAGCGTCTGCACGATCGAGATGCCGATACTGCTGCCGATGTTGCGCATCAGGCTGTAGGTGGCCGTGCCGTCCGCACGCAGGTCGGGCGGCAGCGTCGAGAACGACAGCGCGCTCAGCGGCACGAACACGAGCCCCAGCCCGAAGCCCTGAACCACGCCGGGCCACACGATGTCCGCTTCGGACAGCACGACCGTGTACTGCATCATCTGCCATAGCGCGAGCGCGGAAATCGACAGCCCCGCGAGCAGCAGCATCCGCGCATCCACGTATTTCAGCAGCCTGCCGACGAACAGCATCGCGATCATCGTGCCGGCGCCGCTTGGCGCGGTGACGAGGCCGGTCGTCGCGACCGGGTAGCCCATCAGGTTCTGCAGCATCGGCGGCAGCAGCGCGCGCGTCGCGTACAGCACCGCGCCGACCACGAAGATGAACAGCGTGCCCGTCGCGAAGTTCGGGTCGCGCAAGAGTTCCGACTTGAAGAACGACGCCTTGCCGACGGTCGCCGTATGCACGAGGAAGAACGCGAAGCTGAGTGCCGCGACGATCGCCTCGATGCGGATCTCGTACGAGCCGAACCAGTCGAGCTGTTCGCCGCGGTCGAGCATCGCCTGGAACGCGCCGATCGCGAGCGCCAGCGTCGCGAAGCCGAACGCGTCGAACTTCACGTGCGGGCGCGGCGCGCGCGCGGGCAGGAAGGTCATCACGCCGGCGAGCGCGAACGCGCCGATCGGCACGTTGATGAAGAACACCCAGCGCCAGTTGTAGCTGTCGGTGAGCCAGCCGCCGAGCGTCGGGCCGAGGATCGGGCCGACCATCACGCCCATCCCCCAGATCGCCATCGCCTGGCCTTGTTTCTCGCGCGGATTGATGTCGAGCAGGATCGACTGCGACAGCGGCACCAGCGCGGCGCCGAACACGCCCTGCAGCAGACGCGCGCCGACGATCTGCACGAGCGTCTCGGACAGCCCGCACAGCGCCGATGCGACCGTGAAGCCCGCGATCGACACGATCAGCAGCCGTTTCACGCTGAGCCGGTCGGACAGCCAGCCGGTGAGCGGTGTCGCGATCGCCGCGGCGACGATATAGGAGGTCAGCACCCACGTGATTTCGTCCTGCGACGCGGACAGCGTGCCCTGCATGTGCGGCAGCGCGACGTTCGCGATCGTGCTGTCGAGGGTCTGGATCAGCGTGGCGAGCATGATCGACAAGGTCAGCATCGGCCGGTTCAGTGCGGGCGAGGCGGGGGCGTCGGCGGCGGGGTTCAAGCGGGTGTCTCCACGGGGCGGTCGCCGTGGGCGGCGATCCGGTATGGCAGGAATTATAAGCACGCTTATTATATATCCGCTTATCGCCGGGCCGCGAGCCGAGGCCGTTTCAGGCTTGACCCTATAATCGCCGCATGGACAAGACTTACGAGAACCGGATCGGCTATCTGATCGCCGACGTCGCCCGCCTGAACGGACGCCTGTTCGACCGGCGTGCGAAGCGCATCGGGCTGACACGGGCGCAAAGCCGCGTGCTCGCGTACCTGACGTGGAAGGGCGAGATGAATCAGGCGCGGCTCGCCGAATGGCTCGAGATCACGCCGATCTCGCTCACGCGGCTGCTCGACCGGATGGAAAGCTATGGCTGGATCGAGCGCATCGCGAACGACGACGATCGCCGCGCATTCGTGATCCGGCTGACCGACAAGTCGCGCGAGATCTTTCCGCAGATGCTCGAAGTGGGTGACACCGTCGCCGACGACGGGCTGCGCGGCTTCACACCCGACGAGCGCGATACGCTGGTGCGGCTGCTCGGGCGCGTGCGCCACAACCTGATCGACTGCGGCGGAGAGTGATGCGGGCCGCCATGCGGGCGGGCCGGATGAACGACTTGAAAACACCGGCGGCAGCGCGTGAGTACGCCGCATGTGCCCGCATGCCGGCACGCGGCGTTGACATCGCCGTTGCGCCGGTGCTGATGTCCGGCGCGGCCTTCGTCCGGCTGGCACAGGACGAAGTGCCCGTCATGTTCGACGACGCGCGTGGGTGGGCGTCTACTCGGTTGAGTCGACGCTACTTGTCACGGTCTTGGCGAGTCGATGTGCTCAACGGCCCAGCGCCGCGAGCGTGAACGCCGCCAGATAAAGCCCCACACCGTAGGACAGGTGCGTGATGAGACTGCGCCGGCGCGCGACGCCCGGGTGCGGCGTGCGTGATGCGGCGATGCCGAAGCCGAACGCGGGCTGCATCACGAAGAACGGTGCGACCACGCTGGCGAGGCCGGCGACGAGCGCGGGGAGCGGGGTCGGCGTGCCGATCCATTCCGTGCCCGCGATCGCGACGGGCAGTGCCGCGAACGCGATGCCGATCGCGTAATGCGCAATCCAGCCGAGCGTGCGTTCGCCCGGCACGGGGGCCGCGGCCCCGATCGACACGTGCCGGAACCGGCCTTGCATCATGTGACCGATCCAGCGGCCGACCAGCGCGTAGTCGAGCGACGGAATGCCGAAAGCGCGCCGCCGGAACAGCGTCCAAAGATCCATCACGAGCGTGGCGCCTGCACCGATCAGCAACAGGTTGAGCAGGACGTCGGACGAGCTCATCGCGACCCTCAACGGAGAAGGGAACGAGCTGCGTGATGCAGCGGAATACAGCGTGATTTAAGCGGTTTCATGGCAGTACGGGCTTGTCTTTATGGAGTCGAGCGACTATCTTGCAACTTCAAGTTCACTTGAGGTCAAGCATGAGTCGGCTGGACATTGCAGACGTTGCGCGACGCTCGGGATTGCCCGCGTCGACGCTGCGCTACTACGAGGAAAAGGGGCTGATCGTCCCGACCGGTCGCCACGGGTTGCGGCGGCAATACGACGAGTCGGTGCTGGAGCGTCTTGCGCTGATTGCACTGGGCCGAGAGGCCGGCTTTTCGCTCGACGACATCCTTGCGATGGTCGGCACGGACGGCCTGCCGGCGATCGATCGCGCGAAGCTCGACGGCAAGGCGGACGAACTGGACCGCACGATCCGCCGTCTCGGCGCCGTGCGCGATGCGTTGCGGCATGCGGCCGTGTGCCCGGCATCGAACCATCTCGAATGCCCGTCGTTCCAGAAGCTGCTGAGGATCGCCGCGCATCGCCATCCGGCGCGCCGCACGAAGACGGAAGGCGCGTAGGCGGCGAGCGTGTATTGACGGGTTGGCGTGACAGCAGGGGGCGCGCCAGGTCACGCCTTGCCGGACATCGAAAACAGGAACAATGGGGTTGCCGCGTGTGGATTTTCGTTGTGTTTTGTGTACTTCCGGCGGTGTATGCGGCATCGAAGGTTGGCCCGCATTACGGGTCGCTCGCCGGGTGGGCGACATTGGTCGCCGTGCTGGCGACGCAGACTGCGCTGCTGATGTGGGTGGCCGACCGGGTGACGCGGCGGCTTGGGGTCGATGGGCAGCCTGACGCGACCGCGCCGTCCGATAGTCCGAATGACGAACCGGCTGACGAGCCCGACGACGTACCCGATGTGCCGCTTCGATATGGCGAGCAGGCACGATTCAAGCAACTGGTTCTGATTGCCGACACCGAGCGGCCTGACGTCACGCGTCGTTTCTACGACAAGGCGAAGCGGGCGATCGAAGCGTATGTGGATGTCGAGACGGGGCGCGACGGTTCGGGCGCGGCGATGGTGTCGACGGCCGACCTCGCCCCGGCAGACGGCCTGCCCGCCGCGCCGCCGGACGAAACGCTGATCGTGTTCGTGTCGAACGACGGCGCGTGGTCGGGGTTCCGCGTCGGCGGCGACAGCTTCCGGTTCCGCCACGGCGCAATGACGAGACTGCGGTTCACGCATGTGATGCCGGTTCGCTGGAGCGGCGACTACATGGTGACGTTCTGGTTCGACGTGCCGAAGCGGGAGCACGCGACCGATTTCAACGCGTATTCGACCGGGTTCGATATCGGGGTGAGCCGTGCCGGACGCCGTTCACGCACGCTTACCCATGCATGTCGCGAGATCGCGTCGGTGCTCGACGTCGCGTTCGACGTCGACGAGGTCGGCGACGACTGACTCATCCCGCGTAGTACACGCGACATTCCTGCTCGCGCCCGCGCACGATGCGCTTGCCGACGAGCGAGCCGTACGTTTCGGTAAAGACGGTGCGCTGGTGCTCGCACTGCAGCGCATCGTAGAAATAGAGCGACACCCAGTCGGTCGGGCGGGACGCCTCCGGCGTGCGCATCGCGGCATGCAGGCACAGCGCGGTGAAATGCCAGCCGCCCTTGGTCATGTGCATCACGGGCAGCGGCACGTAGCCGTCCGCGTTCGGGCGCCGGTGCGCGGTGGCGCGTTGCACGACGCCAGGCGTCGGCAACACGCCGGCGGCGGCCTTGTTGCGGTACAGGCGGTCGATGTAGAGCAGCAGCTCGACGGGCGGTTCCGTGCCGGGGCCGGCGTCCTGCACGTGGCCCTGCCAGCGCCGGCGGCGGCTCAGCACGTCGTCGAGCGCGGTGCGGATGCCTGCCGCGCGGCGCGGGCCGACGCCCGAGATCGTCTCGAGCTGGCCGTTGCGGGCCGCGCGCTCGAGCTCCTCGAGCGTATCGATGTGCAGCAGGTCGTGAATGCGCAGCGCGAGCGCGTGGCCGATGCCCGGCACCGCTTCGAATGCGGACGTGCGTTCGGCGTCGCCGCATAGCCGGTCGAGCTGGCGCCAGCGCCCCGTCACCAGCAGCTCGGCAATCGCCTGGGCGACACCCGTGCCGATCTCGGGCAGCATCCCGAGCGCATCGACGCCGCCGGACTCGAACAGCACACGGATGTCGAGGTCGAGCGCATCGACCGTCTCGGCCGACGCGCGGTACGCGGCGACCCGGTACGGATTCGCGCCCTGGTCAGCCAGCCGTTGCGCCGCCTCGCGCAGGCAGGTCGCGATATGGCGGTTTTCCTCGTACGTTTGGCTGGCGGTCGTCTGCATGTCGAGGGACCCGGGGAAGCACAAACGGAATGGACACGGCGAACGATGCGCCGGTCGGCTTTTCATCATTGTCGCGACACGCGATGAAGAAAACTTGACGCACGTCAATGGCAAACGTAGCACAGGTTCGAAGCGCACGGTCGTGCCGGAAGGGGGCACGACCGTGCGTCGCGTGGCGCGATCATGCGTCGAGGAACGACTGCGCGTTCTCGGCCTCGGCGGCCGTGCGCAAGGCGGCGAGCGCCCGTTTCTCGATCTGCCGCACGCGTTCGCGCGACATGCCCGCGTCCTGCGCGATCGCGTCGTAGGTATCGGGCTCGGTGCCGCCGAGGCCGAACCGCCGGCGCAACACGTCGGCCTCGGCCGGCGTGACCGACCGGAGCAGCGACCTCACGCACTCGCGCATGCGCGTGTCGGCCAGTTGCTCGAACGGGCTGGCCGATGCCTGGTCCTCGATCAGTTCCACGAGGCCGGTGTCCGCGTCGGGCAGCGGCGCGTCGAGCGACACGGGCTCGGCAGGCAGTGCGAGCACCGCGCGCAGCTTGTCCTCGTCGAGGCCGGTTTCGGCCGCGAGTTCGGCCGGCGTCGCCCGGCGGCCCGTGCGCTGGCGAAAACGCAGTGCATGCCGCTGCACACGCTGGTACTGGTCGCCGACGTGCACGGGCACGCGGATCGTGCGTGCGCGATCCGCGACCGCGCGCGTGATCGCCTGACGGATCCACCAGGTCGCATAGGTCGAGAACTTGAACCCGCGCCGGTATTCGAATTTCTCGATCGCGCGCATCAGGCCGAGGCTGCCGTCCTGCACGAGATCGGGCAGGTCGACGCCGCGGTTCATGTACTTGCGCGCGATCGACAGCACGAGCCGCAGGTTCGCCTCGAGCATCGCGCGCGTAGCGTCGCGTACCTTCTGCTGGCCGTCGGTGAGCGCCGCGGCGAGTGCCCGCCGCGCGACCGTGTCGAAGCTGGCGGCTTCGCCGGTCGCCGTGCCATGCGGCGTAGATGCGAGCGCGCGCACGATGCCGCTCGCGTCGTCGACGGCCGGCGCGACCCAGGCGATCGAGCCGAGCAGGGTGGCGATGTGGTTGCGCGCGTCACGGTATTCGGCCGAACGGAAGCCATGTGCATGCAACGCGCCGCGCAAGGCTGCGACGGCCGCCTGCAGCGCGTCGTAGCTGGCCGGCGCGGGCGTGTCGGCGGCGTCGTCATCGTGCGATCCGGCGGCGGCGGTCGC
>NZ_JAAGPE010000310.1:0-10254 GCF_017104605.1 Burkholderia sp. Ac-20384
TGGCGGCGGGGCGGGCTGGAGACGACCACCGAGAACACCGGGCAGCAGTGGGATGCGCCGGACGGCTGGGCGCCGTTGCAGTGGATCGCGATCGACGGGTTGCGGCGCTATGGCGAACCGGCGCTTGCGAAGGACATCGGCACGCGCTTCCTGTCCGACGTGAAGCATGTGTATGCGACCGAAGGCAAGCTCGTCGAGAAGTACGTGGTCGAAGGCGCCGGCACGGGCGGCGGTGGAGGCGGGGAGTATCCGCTGCAGGACGGCTTCGGCTGGACCAACGGCGTCACGTTGAAGCTGCTGGGGCTGTACGGCGAGTGACACGCGGCGCGAGCCGCGCGCTGGCACCGCACGAGAACGCACGAGAACGCACGGGCCGGACTGTCGCGCAAGCGGCCGTCCGGCCCGTGTCTGCATCCGCCTGGCTTCAGGGCGTTAGAACGTGATCGTCGCGCGCACGCCGACCACCGTTTCGTCGCCGATGCGTGCACCGGCCGCGTTCGGGTTCGGGATGCCGCCGCCCGGACGGAAGAAGTGCTGCAGGTCGGCCTGCATCTGCCACCACGGCGTGACCTGGTACTGGTAGGTCGCCTCGACGACCGTTTCCGCACGGCGCACCGGATAGCCGGGCGTCGTGTAGACGCCGGTGTCGCCGTCGAGGCCGCGCGCATGCGAGCCGATCTTCGCGTAGCCGACCGCGATGCCCGCGACGTCGTTGTCGCGTCCCTTGAACGGTGCTTTCAGCGTGACGCCTGCGTTGGCGGCGAAATCGACGGTATTGCGGTCGCCCGGCGCACCCATCACGCGCGCGAACACGTTGACCGAGCGCGGGCTGTCGGCCGACGGCCGCCATACCATCTGGTCCGCGACCGCGTAGAACGAGTAGTTGCCGCGATGGGTGGCGGCAATGCCGTTGCTCTCCGGATTCGCGAGCGACAGACCGTCGGTGCCGTAGCGCGGGTCGTTCGCATGCTGCGACTGATACCAGAAGCCGAGCTTGTACGTGCCCGGCAGGCCGGCCGGCTGCGGTGCCTTCGGATCGGCGGGCGGCGCGTTCAGCGCGTATTGCACTTCGCCGATCACGAACGCGCCGCTGCGCAGGTTGAAGTTGGTGCCGTGCGCGTTCAGCACTTGCGCATCGCCGTCGCTGCGGCCGGCCGGGTTGCCGTCGAACACGCCGATCATCGCGGTCCATGCATCGGACGGCTTCACGCGCAGCCGCACGCCGAGCGACGACAGCGGATACGCGGGGCCGCCGGCCGGCAGGTCGGTCGACGGCAGCACGGGCCAGCCGAACGTCGCGTTCATGAACGTCGCCGCGTTCTGGCTCACCATGAATTCCTGGTCGACACTCTGCTGGCCGACCTTCACGTCGACCTTGCCGTCGAGCAGCGACTGCTGATACCAGAGTTCCCACAGGCGCGTGGTCGAATTCGCTTCGATGCCGGTCGCGGTCTGCAGCGTCTGCAGATAGCGCTGCGTGAGGTTGGTGCCGTGAATCTGCAGCGCCGACACGTTGAACGTGCCGCCCGGCAGGCCGACCGCCTTGCCCGTGTCGACGTTGAAACCGAATTGCGTGAGCCCCTGGTACGCGCCGCCGCGATTCGTGCCGCCCGACGTGTTGTACAGGTACTCGCTGGTCTCCTGCAGGCTCAGCGTGACGCCGTGATCGCCGAGCACGTCGCGCAGGCCGCCCATGTTGCCGAGCAGGTTCGAGCGCTCCCAGAAGCCGGTGGGGGCGGGCGCGGCAGCATCGGCGGCCTGTTGTGCGGGAGCGGTGGCGTCGCTGGCGCCGGCCGCGGGTTCGGTTGCGGCCGGCGACGATGCTTGCGCGAACGCGGGCGCGGCGGCGAGCGACAGCAGCAGCGTGGCGAGCGCATTCAGGCGGAGCTTGCGCGGGACGGGTTCGAGGTAGTTCTTCATGTGGGTTCCGTTGTCGGTTTGATTAGTTAAGCTGAAGAAACGAAAACGTGATGCGGGAAGCGTGGCGAGACGAGGCGGTCGCACGGCGGCACCTGGCGCGTGGCACGGCTGCGCGACGGGGGATTTACGGCAGCCAGCCGCCGATGCGCCACACCTGCGCGAAGCCGAGGCGCGACGCGGCCGAGCACAGCAGTGCGACGAGCGCGACGGCGGCAGCCATCAAGGCGACCAGCAGGCAGTCGAGCGGGCGGGGCGCTGCCGGCACGTGGGCGAGCGCGGTGCCGCGCCAGTTGCTGAATGCGTGGGCGAGCGGCGAGAGGCCGGATACGAATGAGCGGTCGCATGCGAGATGCACGATGCGCTTGAGTCTGACCGCGAACGATTGAAGAAACATGACGCTGCCTCCGTCCGGTCCGGCTCGGGCCGGACGACGTGATCGAGCGCGGGCGCGTGACGCGGCCTGCGGTCGGAGGGTGGAACGTGGTGGAGCGTGCAACGGACGAACCGGCGACGGCCGGCTCGGGAGGAAGCGCGCTAACCCGACGAATGCGAGCTAGCGGCGAAAGACATGCGTCTGGCTGCTATCTCGCGATGGCTTGGCCGGCCTGGACCGGCATCGAACTGCAACTAGAGCATGTGTCCACGGAGGGACTCCTGTGATGAATTGCGGCGGATTGTATTCGGGTCGTTTGCTGCAGCGCAAGTAAAAAACGCACAAAAAGCGAGGCGCGTTGCGCGAGTGCCGCGGCGGCCTGTTCGGGCACGGGACGGGCACCAGATGAACACGACGGGAGACGCCGCCCCGTTGTTCATACGCATCGGACCCCGACGGGACGACACACCCTGAAAGGTTGTGCCGCGTGTTTTCAAGGGCAAATCTTTCAGTGCCGCAAAGCAGGAAATTTATTTCGAGAAATGGGGTTGGGAGGGGTTGACTTCACTTTCGGGCCGTCCATAGAATCCGCCATCTTCACTCTTGGGGCCGCCGCCTTGGACGCCTGCAGTAGTCGATCTTCGAACGAAATTTCCGCCTGAGCGACCGACGTCCGCGCCTCATCGAAGCCGCCGTTTGTCTCCCAGGCAAACGGTGCGCGCAGCAGTATTCCGCAGCAAATTCCTACGTGCACCCTGATTCGCGCCGGTTAGCGTGATGCGTTTTCGCATGCGCCGTCCGGTTTCACCGCCGCCTGGCAGGCGGCCGCGTTCGCGCACGCCTTTCCCGGGCTCGCGAATGCCGGCCCGCAGGCCTGACGGCGGTCAACCGTGTTCTCCGGAACACCGCACAGGAACAGGAGCCGCCATGAACGACAGTGACAGTTGTCCCTTATGCCCGTTGCACATACAGACCCTTTTGAACCCGGGTCGCAGGGACAATCCGGCCGACTAGCCTGACACGTCGTTCAGGCCCCGGACTGGCCCCGCGCCCAACACGCGGCCGGCAGCCTGCCGTCGCCGCACGGAGCCAGACCATGAACTTCGGCCTTCTGCTGTCGAATCTCCCGCACGTCACGGAATCGCGCAACCACTACGACGCGATGCTGATGCTCGACGCCCGTCCGCGGGTGTTCTCCCGCCTGTTGAACCAGCTGAAATCGTTGATCCGCTGAAGCAAGAAGTACCGAGCGCGCCTCGGCATGCGCACGCGCGGCCGCCATCGAGCGGCTGCCCCGCGCGCATTCCAAGGTCACACGCTCTTTAGATAACCCTTAGCCGTACGGAATAAATCATGTCCACGCCATCCAACGTTTCTCCACCGATCGCCGCTGAACGCAGCGCCGTGCTCGACGAAGCCCACCTGGGCGATATCCGCGGCGCGCTCGGCACGATCGCGCGTCACGACACCGGTGCCCGCAGCACGTGGTGGGCGCGTCTGCGCACGCTGCTCGCCATCATCGGCCCCGGCCTCATCGTGATGGTCGGCGATAACGACGCCGGCGCATTCGGCACCTACACGCAGGCCGGCCAGAACTACGGCACGACGCTGCTGTGGACGCTGCTGCTGCTCGTGCCCGTGCTGTACGTGAACCAGGAAATGGTGCTGCGCCTCGGCGCGGTCACGGGCGTCGGCCACGCACGCCTGATCTTCGAACGCTTCGGCAAGTTCTGGGGCGCGTTCAGCGTGATCGACCTGTTCCTGCTCAATGCGCTCACCATCGTGACCGAGTTCATCGGCATCACGTTCGTGCTGGATTTCTTCGGGCTGCCGAAGGTGGCCGGCGTGTGCGTGGCCGCGGCACTGACCATGGCCGCGGTGAGTACCGGGGATTTCAGGCGCTTCGAGCGGTTCGCGATCGTGCTGTGCCTGTTGAGCCTGCTGCTCGTGCCGGTGCTCGTGTCGATCCATCCGCCGGTGGCGCAGATCTCGCGCGATTTCTTCGTGCCGAACTGGCCCGCGCATGCGAAGCTGTCCGACGTGATGCTGCTCGTGATCGGTATCGTCGGCACGACGGTTGCGCCATGGCAGTTGTTCTTCCAGCAGAGCTACGTGATCGACAAGCGCATCACGCCGCGCTTCATGAAGTATGAAAAGGCGGACCTGTGGATCGGCATCGCCTTCGTATTGGTAGGCGCAGTCGCGATGATCGCGTTCTCGGCCCAGCTGTTCTCGGGCCATCCGGAATTCGGCAACTTCACCGACGCCGGTGGCATCATCGCGGGCCTCGAAAAGTATTCGGGCCGCACGAGCGCGACGCTGTTCGCCGTCGCGTTGCTCGACGCGTGCATCATCGGCGCGGCAGCCGTATCGCTGTCGACCGCCTATGCGATCGGCGACGTGTTCAAGATCCGCCACTCGCTGCATCGTAACGTGTCGGACGCGAAGGGTTTCTATCTCGTCTACTTCGGCATCGTCGCGGCCGCCGCGGCGCTGGTGCTGATTCCGGGCAGCCCGCTGGGCCTGCTGACGGAAGCCGTGCAAACGCTCGCGGGCGTGCTGCTGCCGAGCGCGACCGTGTTCTTGCTGCTGCTTTGCAACGACAAGCAGGTGCTCGGCCCGTGGATCAACTCGACGAAGCTCAACGTGTTCACGGGCGCGGTGATCTGGGTGCTCGTGATGCTGTCGATCATCCTGACCGCATCGGTGATGTATCCGGACATCAGCGGTGAAGCGATCCTCGACGTGCTGGTGGGCGGCAGCGTGTTCGCAATCGTCGGCTATCTCGCGACGGTGCTGATCCGTCGCAACAAGCGCGTCGTCGAACCGGGCGTCGACCGCTCGCAACGTGACACGTGGCGCATGCCGCCGCTCGACACGCTCGAGCCGCAGAAGATGACGCTGACGACGCGCGTGTGGATGGCCGTGCTGCGCGGCTATCTCGTGATCGCGGTCGGTCTCGTGATCGTCAAGGTCGTGCAGATGATGCTGCTGAAGTAACGCAGGTCATCTTCCAGGAAGCGGCGCCGGACCCGGCACCGCGCCGCAACCCGCACATGCCGGCCTCCGTGGCCGGCATGTGCGTTTACGCGTCCACTTGCGGCACGCCGCGCGCGCCGACGTCAGATCAGTTCGAGCTTCGACGTCAGGTACGTGAGCTGGATCCGGTTCGCGACGCCGAAGCGCTTGCGCAGCTTGCGCAGGTGATAGTCGACGTTGTGTGCGCTCGTGTCGAGGCGCCGGCCGATCTCCTTGTCGGAGGCGCCTTCGGCGATGCCGAGCAGCAGTTCCTGCTCGAACGGCGTGAGCCCGTTCACCGCGCGCTCGCGCGACGTCGAGATCAGCTGCGGCGACGCGAACTTGTGCACCGACAGCCCGATCGACAACGCCTGCTCGATCGTCGCCGGCGTGATCCATTCGCGCGTGCGGCGCGGCGCGGTGAAGCTCATGAACGCGTGCAGCCGCGTGCCGGGCACGGCCATCGAGTACATGATGCCGCTGCACATCCCGTCGTCCTGCATGTTCTGCAGGAAGCCGTCGAGCGCGGCCGGCGTCACGCGCGGGCCGTCGTCGCGCTCGCGATGTTCGCGGCGCAACTGCTGCAGGTCCCACACGATCGGCATGTTGCACACGCGCGCGCCGAGCGTGCGCGGATCGATGTCGTGATGGTTGTGCCGCACGTAGTCGCCGCGATAGGTGGCCGGCGTGAACGCTTCGTGCAGGTAGAGACTTTCGACGCGCTCGTGCGCGAATTCGAGCGCGAAGTACGCGAACGTCGAGAAGCCCGTCAGGTGCAGCAGGCTCGCGACGATGCGGCTGCGCTCCGCCGTGCTCTGCGCGTGCGCGAGCGTATCGGCGACGCCGAGCTTCGGTGCGTGCGGCTGAGTGATGTCACCGCGCTTCACGTCGTCGCACCAGACGACCTGCACGGGGCGTTCCCGCAGCACGTCCGGGCACGTGTTCAGCCCGTGCGACGTGCGGGAAAAGGTTGGGGCGACCGCTTCTTCATGCAATGCAATATCGGACATGTGCCATCCCTCGGAATCGACACGCATCGCCTGGCGGCGGCCGTATCGTGTACGGCATTCGCGGCGGTGCGATCGAGCATCGGTGTGATATGCGCCGATCGTCATCCCTGACGAAACGCGGGGGCATTGTACAAAAATGCCTGTGTATGCGTAATATGCCGTAATACTAATGGCGGCGGAAGATTCCTATTCGCACGCATATCACGCCGACCAATAAATCCATAAAGCAAAGACCAGATCGTGACGGGGCGCAGGTTCACATATTGGGAAAGGGCGGGCTCCTCATGACATATGCTGACGGCGCACCACGCGTCGAGTGGTTCTCGCAAGCCGATATCGCAACGGCTGCGACATATTCAAATGAATATCAGGCAATCGGGCACGACGTTTTTACCGGCACGCAACTCGAGCCAGGTAAAACCGACCTGGCTTCGCTCGATTTCGCGCAATGCCATGCGCGCTTGCGGCAAATCGGTTTCAGTACGCTCGGTTATGGCGCGTTCGAAATGATCGGGCGGCGCATCCTGTGCGCGCATCTGCTGCGAGACCTCGCCCCCGCGACTTTCATGCAGCCGTTTATCGAAGGCATGCTCTACGAGAGCGACCCGCGGTTCGCGCAGGTGCGGCAGAGCGGCTTTCCGGTCGCGTGGCGGCTCGACGAGATCGAAGCGGCCGCACAGGGCAGCGGCGACCGCAAGATGCTGGCGCTCGCCGGCCATCTGCGCGCGCACGGGATGAACAGCGGCGTGCTGTTTGGCCTGTCGGCGCCGCGCCTCGACCTGCGCGTCGCGGTGAACGTGACGTCGGAGACGCACGGCACCGAATGGATCGACGATCGCGTGATCGGCGGTGCGCTGTCGGTCAGCCTCGCGGTACATCGCGTCGCGCTGCCGTTCCTCGAAGCACGTATTGCACGCATGCGCGGCTTCGCGCTCGGCGACGAGCAATTGCAGGTGCTCGACCGCCTTGTGCACGGGTTGTCCGACCAGGAAATCGCGAGCGCGCTGCGCACGTCGCTGCACAAGGTCGGCCACCACATCCGCTCGCTCGAAAAACTCTTCAACGTGCAGAACCGCGCGCAGCTGGCGTATCTGGCGGCGCGTCGCTTGCCGTCCTGACGCTGTCCGTCCCCGGTTTTCTCCGCGTGACCCGATGACCGTCGTGCCGGCCCTCCGTGGCGGCCCGACGGGCCGTTTCGGCTGCGCGCGCCGTCGCGATGCGCACACGCTGCTTGACAGCGCTTTTTTCGAGTGATTGCCGCATTCACCTGTGAATTATTGCTGAATTATTTCTTCGTAATATGGCTCGACCGTCACGCCGGACGGCGGGCCGCGAGGTTGCGCCACGCGTGACGGAACTGGTCAACAGGGGCGGACAAATCAATGTGCGGAATCGACGGCTTTCTGAATAGCGTCGCCTTCGATGAGGAGACAGCGCGCGGCACGCTCGCGCGCATGACGGCAAGCCTCGCGCATCGCGGGCCGGACGGGCAGGGGATCTGGGTCGACCCGGAAGCCGGCATTGCGCTCGGCCACCGGCGGCTCGCGATCGTCGACCTGTCGGTACACGGCCGACAGCCGATGGCATCCGCGTGCGGCCGCTACGTCATGGTCTTCAATGGCGAAATCTACAACCATCGCGAACTGCGCGCGGAGCTCGAGCGCACGGGTCGTGCACCGGCGTGGCGTGGCCACTCCGACAGCGAGGTGCTGATCGCGGCGATCGTCGCGTGGGGTGTCGACGCGACGCTGCGGCGCGCGACCGGCATGTTCTCGATCGCGCTGTGGAATCGAGAATCGCGGGTGCTGACGCTCGCGCGCGACCGGATCGGCGAGAAGCCGCTCTACTACGGCCGGATCGGCGACGCGCTCGTGTTCGCGTCCGAACTGAAGGCACTGCGCGACTATCCGGGCTTCGACGGCGCGATCGACCGTGACGCACTGTGCCTGTACCTGCGCCAGTCGAGCGTGCCCGCGCCGCACACGATCTATCGCGGCATCCACAAGCTGCCGCCCGGCACGTATATCCAGTTCGAGCATGCGCGCGACACGCCGCGCCTGCGTGCGTACTGGACGCTCGAGCAGGCGATCGAGGACGGTCGCGCGCAGCCGTTCGAGGGCAACGCCGACGAGGCCGTCAGCCAGCTCGACGCGGTTCTGCGCCAGGCCGTCGCGCGGCAGATGGAGGCCGACGTGCCGCTCGGCGCGTTCCTGTCGGGCGGCGTCGATTCGTCGACGATCGTCGCGCTGATGCAGGCGCAATCGTCGACGCCGGTCGACACGTTCACGATCGGTTTCCATGAAGCGGGCTACGACGAAGCCGGTTATGCGAAGGCCGTCGCGCGTCATCTCGGCACGCGCCATACCGAGCTCTACGTCACGGCCGACCATGCGCTCGGCGTCGTGCCGAAGCTGCCGTCGATCTACGACGAGCCGTTCTCCGATGCGTCGCAGATTCCGACCTTTCTCGTCTCGGAGATGACGCGCCGGCATGTGAAGGTGAGCCTGTCCGGCGACGGCGGCGACGAGCTGTTCGGCGGCTATACCCGCTACTTCCTGACGCCGCGCCTGTGGCGCAAGCTGCATCGCGTACCCGGCGCCGTGCGGGCGCGGATCGCCGCCGCGCTGCACGCGTTGCGCCCCGATCATGCGGACCAGCTCGCGGCCGTCGCGCAGGGTGCGTGGGGCGGCGTGGAGGCGCGCGAATCGGCAACGCGCATCGGCGATCGCCTGCACAAGCTCGGCCACGTGATGACGGCCGAGAGCCGCATCGGGCTGTATCGTCTGCTGATGTCGTCGGTGCATCATCCCGAGCGCCTCGCGCTGTCGGGGCAGGAGCCGGCGACGCCGCTCGACACCGTATCCGCGTGGCCCGCGCACCTGAGCTTCGCCGAGCAGGCGATGGCGATCGATACGCTCACGTACCTGCCGACCGACATCCTCGCGAAAGTCGATCGCGCGGCGATGGCGGTGAGCCTCGAAACGCGCATGCCGTTCCTCGACCATCACGTCGTCGAATTTGCGTGGCGCATGCCGGCGGACCTGCGTTTGCCGGAAGGACAGTCGAAGGCGCTGCTGCGTCGGCTACTCGACCGGTACGTGCCGTCCGCGCTGATCGACCGGCCGAAGCAGGGCTTCTGCGCCCCCGTCGATCACTGGTTGCGCGGTTCGTTGCGTGACTGGGCCGAGGCGTTGCTGCGGCCGTCGCGGTTGCGCGAGGAAGGCTTCTTCGATGCGGCTGCGGTCGAGCGCCTGTGGCGGCAGCACGTAACCGGCCGGATGAACTGGCAGCACCAGTTGTGGACGGTGCTGATGTTCCAGGCCTGGCTGGAGGCACAGCGCGCCGCGTAAGCGGGCGCGCTGCGCGACGTCACTGATCGAGGCAGCGCATGCAGCGCCGCTTCGCGTCGCTCGATGGCAGGCCGCGGCACATCGTCATCACGGGCCGTGCATGGCACGACGGCGGATCGGCGGAGGCCGCCGGCGACGCCAGCCGGCGCGCGCGATCGGGCGGCGTGGTCGCGGCGGCATCCATGCGTCGCTGGCGTGCGGGCGGCGTGTCGCGCCCGGCGCTGCCTTCGTCAGGATTGCCCGACGTCATCGACGCGACGTGCAGCGCGTTGTCATTCGTTGCATGAGCAACGGGCGACGCTGCGCACGCGAGCGCGGCCAGCGCGGTCAGGCAGGCGGCGACGGTTCGCGAAGCGCGCATGTTCATATCCGTTCCATACGTTTCGGTGCCGGCGGCGCGGAGCGCGCGCGGCTGCTGCGTCGATTGTAGGGACGGCAATGGCCGTGTGTCACGCCGCAATCCGTAGTCTCGAACATCGGCGGCGGTGGCCGGAGCGGAAGCGACGAAGCGTGATGTACGAGAATGCGCGGCCGCCGACGCTCAAAAGCCCAAAAGCGACCGCCGCCCGGAGGCGGCGGTCGG
>NZ_JAAGPE010000311.1:0-10258 GCF_017104605.1 Burkholderia sp. Ac-20384
CGGTCGACCCACCACTCCACCGCGCGCCGCGCCACCTGCGGCGGCACCGCCGGCGCTCCCGGGGCGGCCATCGGTCAGGCCGCCATCGCGAAGAAGCACTGCGTGCCGGCCTTCACGAGATAGCGCTTCACCGTCGCCAGCGACACGCCGAGTTCGCGCGCGATCTCGGCCTGCGTAAGCCCGTCGAGCTGCGCGAGCAGGAACGCCCGCTTCGCCGCGAGCGGCAGGCCGTCGAGCAACCGGTCGATTTCGAGCAGCGTCTCGAGCACGACGGCCCGCTCCTCCGGCGACGGCGAATAGGCTTCAGGGCGCTGCGCGAGCACATCGAGATACGCGCGCTCGATCTGCTCGCGCCGCCAGTGGTTGCTCAGCACGCGCTGCGCGACCGTCGTCAGGAACGCGCGCGGCTCGTCGGCGCCGATCGGCTCGTCGCGCGCGAGCAGGCGCATGAACGTGTCGTGCGCGAGATCGGCCGCGCGGTGCGCGCAACCGAGCTTCCGGCTCAACCAGCCGCGCAGCCACGCGTGATGGCCGGTGTAGAGGGCGTCGATTTCTCGATGGAGAGACAGCTTGTCAGCAGACATGGCCGGGTTCCGGGGTGCGCAGGCGTCAACGATTTTGTAAATGAGAATGATTATTATATACAAAACCGGGACGGCGACCGGCGTTCCGGTGCGCGGTGGCCGTTGCCGCGCTCCGTCGTGAGCGCACCGGTGGCGGTCACGCGCTGGCTTGGCACCAGCACGACGCTCCACGCAGGCACCGACAACGAGACAGAAATGGATGACCACGCCCCACGACACCGCCGGGCACGCGCAGCCCGTCGCTAACACATTCATTACAACGCGACCAAATCGATTCATTAAATAGTTATTTGACGGATCGATAACAATATCCCGGCCGCCTAGATTCTTCCTCAAATTGCCCGAAATTATCGCGAGATCTGCAAGCCGCAATGGCCAAATCGCGAAATGACAATCAATTGATACGCAATTTTCAACAATTCAAATCCCCCGATTGCAGAAATCGGAGGACATCCCTGTCTGCGTCAGGCCACAAAAGAGAATTTCATTTTTGTCGTTTTAATCGGGCTCGGTAGTCTCCTGCCATTCCGGATCACGAACACAAGCCAATGCGCAAGGAGATGACATGAAACGCACGACCCTCTCTCTGATTTCCATCGCTTCATTCGCGGCGATACCCGTCGCGCATGCGCAGTCGAGCGTCACGCTGTATGGCGTAATCGACACGTCGATCACCTACGTGAACCATGCGCAGGGCAAGGACAACGCGTGGATGCTCGGCAACAGCAGCGCGGGCAACCTCGCCGGCAGCCGCTGGGGCGTGAAAGGCACCGAGGATCTCGGCGGCGGGCTGAAGGCGCTGTTCCAGCTCGAGAACGGTTTCGACCCGAGCAACGGCCGGATGGGCCAAGGCGGCCGCATGTTCGGCCGGCAGGCGTTCGTCGGCCTGACGAGCGACCGCTACGGCACGCTCACGTTCGGCCGCCAGTACGATCCGCTCATCGATCTCGTGCAGGGCATCACCGCCGACAACTATCTCGGCAGCGTGTTCGCGACGGCGGGCGACGTCGACAACTACGACAACAGTTTCCGCGTCGACAACGCGGTGAAGTACACGTCGGCCGTCTATTCGGGCCTGCAGTTCTCGGCGATGTACTCGTTCGGCGGCATCGCCGGCAGCACCGGCGCCGCGAATTCGTATTCGGCCGCCCTGTCGTACAACAACGGGCCGTTCAGCGTCGCGGGCGGCTACTTCCACACGACCAACAGCCCCGCATCGAACACCCAGCGCAGCGGCTGGACCAGCTCGTCGGACGGCACGTTCGACGGCCCGGTCAACAGCGGCTATGCCAGCGCGCATTCGATCGGCATCGCGCGCATCGCGGGCCAGTACGTCGCCGGCCCGTTCACGTTCGGCCTCGGCTACAGCAACGCGCAGTACCGCCGCGATGGAAGCTCGGTGTTCGGCTCGAACGAGCACTACAACACGGGGCAAGGCTTCGTGAACTACCAGGCGACCAATGCGCTGCTGGTCGGCGTCGGCTACAGCTATACGCGCTCGGGCGGCGACACGTCGGCCACCTATCACCAGGTATCGGCCGGCGCGGACTACAACCTGTCGAAGCGCACCGACGTCTACCTGACCGCCGCGTACCAGCACGCAAGCGGCCAGACCGGCGACGGCAAGGGCGGCTCGATGGCCGCGCAGGCGTCGATCGGTTCGTACGGCTATGCGGGCACGAGCTCGCAGACGATGGTCAACCTCGGCCTGCGCCACCGC
The DNA here is from genome assembly GCF_017104605.1 of Burkholderia sp. Ac-20384. NCBI lineage: Bacteria > Pseudomonadati > Pseudomonadota > Betaproteobacteria > Burkholderiales > Burkholderiaceae > Burkholderia > Burkholderia sp. Ac-20384. The sequence continues at coordinate 2,305 of NZ_JAAGPE010000311.1, forward strand.
TTCTGATGCAAAACGGCCGGCTGCGCGCCGCGCGGCCGGTCGAATCCGCATTCACCGGTACGGCGGCTTCGGCCGCCGTTGTTTTTGAATCGCCTTTTCGTCGCCCTTTTCGACCCGGATATCGATTGCCGCGCATTTTTCATCCGGTTCGATTCAATACCGATTTCCCGAAGCAAATGACGCGACGCGTCAGTATTCCGACGCCTCCACTGCCCCGGCATTCGCACGAAAATCCGGCCATTTTTACCGATAATGCTTCGCCGCCCCCCGCGATCGGGGCCGATAAAAATGCGTGGCGAACGCATGGGCAAATGCAAAGGAAAGTTTGACGCGAGCCATTTGCCTGCTCGCTATGGCACACTTCGCGTCTGCGTAATTTCCTTGCACCGGGCGGCCGGATTCCGCCCCATCCTGCCATGCCGCGTCAGACAACCCGTTCGATCAGCCGAGCAACGCTGAAAATCGCCGCGACGATAGCAATGTCGTGCGCGCTGCACGGCGTTGCGCGGGCCGATTGCCTCGACGACGCGGCCGCGTTCCAGCACGTGAGCGTCAGCCTGATGCGCGGCATCGCGCAGGTCGAGTCGGGCATGAATCCGAGCGCCGTCAACACCAATACGAACGGCACGGTCGACATCGGCCTGATGCAGATCAACAGCACCTGGCTGCCGACGCTCGCGCGCGAAGGCATCACGCGGGAGAGCCTGTTCGATGCGTGCACGAACGCGTATGTCGGCGCGTGGATCCTGTCGCAGAACATTCGCCAGCTCGGCGCCAACTGGAACGCGATCGGCGCGTACAACTCCGCCTCGCCCGACAAGCGCCTCGCGTATGCGCGCAAGGTCTATGATGCAATCCGGACCATGCCGGATTCGCCGGATACTCCCATGCCTATCCTTCCACCGTCCTTTACGCCGCCGCAACAGGCCCAGGCGTACAACCCGTTCGCGAGCCTGAGCGTGTCCGCCCCGCAGCAGGTCACGCGGCCGCGCACGATTTCGTCGGCCCCGCCGCCTCCGCCGCAGGGCGGCCCCGCCGGCCCGGCCGGCACGTACAACTTCGGCTGGACGGTCACGGGTGCGGACCAGGCGAAGCCGACCCAGGTCTTCGACGACGGTGCGCGGATCTACGTGCAGTTCAGCGACATGAAGCACCTGCCGGCGATCTTCACCGAGACGTCGTCCGGGCGCGTGCTGATGTCGTGGGAGCTGCAGTTTCCGTATGCCGTCCTGACACGTCCCGCGCAAACGTTAATCTTCCAGCTCGGGCCGTTCGAGGCGCGCGCGCAGCGTAGCGCAGGCAACGGCGCAGGCATGACGGCGCAGGCTGGGACGGGGAGCACGGCGACGGCCGCGGCCGCGGCTGCGGGCTCGAAAAAGTCGGCGAATCCGGCGGCGAATGCGGCAGCCAGTCCGGCGGCAACGGCATCAAAACGCACTGCGTCGGCCGATGCGCTGTGGTACGTGAATACGCCTTCGACGTCGGGCACCACGGCGGCCTCGCCGTCGACCGCGAACGTTCCGGCCACGCTGCCGACCGCCATCACGTCGAACACGCCGCCGCCCGCGCCGGCTCAAGTGCCGGCTGCAGCCGCTCAGCCTTCGCGCGCCAGCGCGGATGCGCTGTGGTACATCTCGAAGTAACGCGCCGCCGATCGCACGCGTCGCGCGGCGATCATTGCTCGACGGTCGGCGGCAGCTCGGGGGCGTTCATGTCGTCCACCCATTGCAGGTCGGCCGTGCCGTTTTTCCTGAAATACACGCGCAGATAGCGCGACGTCGACGATTCCGGCCGCGGAATCGTCACGTCGATCGTCTGGTGTTCCGCTGCGACGCCGCGCTCGATCTCGGCCAGCGGTTGCGCGAACACCCACGCCAGCTTCACCGTTTGCCCCGGCGTGACCGTGCAGCCACAGGCGAACCCGCCGCCGCCGCCAAAGGCCTCACCTGCCTCCCGCGCGGACGGGTTGCCGAAGCATCCCGACTTGTGTTCGTTGTCGAGCCAGAACTCGTGAAGCTTGCGGGTGTACTCGTTATAGCCGGTGATGCAAACGGTGCGAGGCGCTGCCGATGCGTCGACGCCATGCTTGTCGCATGCGGCAAGCATGGCCAGCCCGACCAGCGCCACCCCGCCCACCCCTACCCTGGATTTCATCGACACTCTCACGAACCTGCCTCGTTGTTGCTTTCGCTCCACAGCGGCGAATCGAACCCGTTACGTACATCGCCGCCCGGAAAGACTCCGCGCGTCACGAACGCAATGCACGCATCAACGACGGGGAGCGCACCAAGGATCATGACCATCCGACCCGGCATGATCCTGGCTACCTGTGCGGTGCCTTCGGCCCACCGACCGGAAACACCGGTGCCTACCTTATCGCTCGGTCAGTTCGACGGCCGGTAGCGTATCCATCGGCGTCACTATCTTCCCGCTCATTACCTCGGGAGACTGGATGTTGAGCTTGACGCTGCCTGCAATCCGGTAGCTGCCCGAACCGATCTGCTGCCCGGACGAGCCCGGTGCAAACGCCAACTCGTCATAGGGCACGCTGAATTCGACCCGGATCTTCTGCCCCGGCTTGACCGAAATCGCGGACGCATGCATGCGCGACGCGGGGCTCAGGTACTTCTCGGAAAGCGCGACCCTGAACTCGACACCTGAATCATTCCATGCGTGAATCTGAGCGTACTGATCGCTCCAGAGTCCGAGTTTCGGCGACCACTTCTCAGGGCCGTCGATCACCACGTCCTGCGCCCCGTCATTCCCAAGCACGATATCGATCACCAGATTTCGCGCGGCAGAATGTACGTCAAACGCCGGATGCAGATTGATTTCCGGTATGCCGTCCGCTAGCAGATCCTGCGCAATTTCGGCAAAGACCACCAGCTTGCCGGCGATCTCGTCGCTGGATCGATACTGAAGAGCGCCCTCGTATCGTGCTCCGTTCCGTTCGAACGAATATCTCAGGACCGAACCGATATTCCGGCCCCGGACCGACGCGATCTCGTGATTGGCCAGCATCTGCTTGATCCGGTCGATCTCCGGCCGGTAGCGGCCGTTCAGCTCACCCGTGTACTTGCCGATTCCCTTGTACTTCGCCTCCGGCATCAGCTCCAGCTCACGCCCGTGCGAATAATAGGTGGCACGATTGCCGTCGATCGCGACGGCCAATCGAGGCGAAGGCTTGGGCTGCCCGGGGCTGTTGCCAATCGAGAAGTAGTCGCCGGTCATTTCAGCCAGCGCGGCTGCCGGCATCCCGAACAGAAGCGCCGGAATCAAACAACCGATCGCATACCACCTCATCCCGGTATCTCCCTTCTTGCGTTAGACGCGGCATGTCTTCCGTCGACGCAATACGTCGGCACGTCAAACGCCTGGCTCATGCCCCCTCGCCCGTCAGGTTCGGTGCGGTCGTCCAAACCGATGAATGCCGGCCGCGCGCAACGCCGCCGCCGGCCCGACGCGTCACCCGCGCCGCACCCAGATCACCTTGCCATCGCGAATGCCGAGATTGCGGCGTTCCTGCCGGTAATCCATCGTGCCCGGCAATGCCTTGCCGTCGCGCTCGAGCACGCGCCACAGGCAGCCGTCCAGTTGCGCCGCCGCATCGGCCTCGGCCTTGCCGACCAGCGCATCGTCCGGCCCCGCGTCTGCCTTGCAGGCCTGCGACGTGCCTGCCGGCTCACCATTCATCACCATGCCGCCTGCGGTCGCATTCTTCGTTTTCATGTCCGTGCATCCCGCAAACGTTGCGCCCGCAACCAGCGCCATCATCATCGCGATCGTCTTCTTCATCGGATTCTCCCTGTTGCGCCCGGCGGAACCTGTGCGGCGCTCCCGGCCGACCGGGCATTGCATGCGTGTTCGGTCCGCGCGCACGGGCCACGCCGATGCTGCGCGCCCCGAGCCGCGGGTTCGGCCTGCCGCCGAAGCCGCCTGCATGTTACCGCACGCCGCGCGGCGTGACGGCACGGGCGTGCCGGCTGCGCCGCTCGATGCGTGCCGCGACAATCCGCTCAGAACTTGTAGGTCGCGCCCGCGATCGCGTAGTAGTTGCTGCGCGACTGGACGATCGGGCTGTCGCCGTAACGGCCGAGCAGCCGCGTCACGCCGCCGGTCGCAAGCACCGACCAGTGCTGCGACAGCGTCCAGTTCCACGCGACCGCCATCGACGCGCTGTCGATCCCGCCGCTCGTCGAATACGGCCGGAACCGGCTCGTCATCGACTGCGCATCGGTCACGCCGTAGAACGTCTGCGTATAGCGCCCCGAGCCCGCGTGCACCGTGCCCGTCACGATGATCTCGTGTTGCGCGGTCTTGAACACCGGCACCGCGAGATCCATGTGCCCCGACACGCCGTGCGACGTGTGCGTCACGGGTGTGTCGATCGTGACACTCAGTTCCGCCGCGTTGAACAGCGTCACGCCCGCGCGCACACCGACCAGCACCGAGCCCGGAATCCGGCCCATGCCCTTCAGGTAGTCGGAGCCCGGCAAGTCGAGGCGGTTCTCGTCGGCTCGACCCGCGTCATAGCTCACGGCCGCCGACACGAACGCCCCGTGCGGCAGGTCCAGCCGGTAACCGGCGCCCTGGGTGCTGTCGATGAAGAAGCCATTGCCGAACTTCGCCGAAAACCCCGGCGCAACGACGCCGCGAGACTGGTTGCTGCCCGGGTAGCGCGGCGCGATACCGCCACCCAGCGACAGCGAATACTGGTTTTCCGCGTGGGCGGCGGCGGCAAGGGTCAGGCCGGCGAGCGGCATGCAATAGCGGTAGCGGCGGAGTATTGGGCGCACAATATTGAGATAGGAGTGACGGAGCCCGCAGTCTAGGGGCCGCCCTGCGCCGAGACTGTCCTGAATATTCGGAGAATCTGTGCTCAATTGTGTTCGATTGTTCGAGATTGTCGTCCCGCTCCCCCAGCCTTCGGTGCGCCGGATAGAATTCGCGTGCCGCGCCGCGCACCGGCTTGCCCGGGTGTGAGTTGGCGCGGGCATCAAGAGGAGACCATGAACGAAGATCCACTCAAATACCGTGTACTGCTGATCGAGGACGACGACCGCCTGGCGCAGCTCGTCCGCGAATACCTCGACGGCTATGAATTCGCGGTGACGGTCGTGCGCCGCGGCGACCTCGCCGTCGCGGCGGTGCGCGAGCACCAGCCGGCCCTCGTGATACTCGACCTGATGCTGCCGAACCTCGACGGGATGGAAGTCTGCCGGCGCATCCGCGCGTTCACCAACGTCCCCGTGCTGATCCTGACCGCGCGCCTGGACGTCTACGACCAGGTCGCGGGCCTCGAGACGGGCGCCGACGACTACGTGACGAAGCCGATCGAGCCGCGCGTGCTGGTCGCCCGCGCCCGCGCGCTGCTGCGCCGTGCGCAGCCGGCCGTCGCGGAAGCGCCGGTGGCCACGCCCGAAGCGCTCGTGTTCGGCGAACTGGCGATCTCGCCGCCGAACCGCACCGTCACGTGGCGCGGCGAGCCGGTCGACCTGAAGACCGCCGAATTCAACCTGCTGCTGATCCTCGCGCGCGCGGCCGGCACCGTGCTGAGCCGCGACGACATCCTGAAGCAGTTGCGCGGGATCGAGTTCGACGGACTCGACCGCTCGGTCGATTCCGGCATCTCGAAGCTGCGCCGCCGCTTCGAGGATGCGTCGTCGGAGCCGCACAAGATCAAGACGATCTGGGGCCGCGGCTACCTGTTCAGCCCTTCTGCGTGGGACGAATAAATGCTCCGCCCGTTGATTCGGCTGTATCTCGTCGTCATCCTGTTCGTCGCCGCGTCGATCATCTTCATCCAGCTGTCGTTCGACCGGATCTTCTACGATCGCAGCGCGCAGGCCGAGCGCGATTCGTTGACGACCTACGCGTTCGTGCTCAACGACTACCTCGAACGCTATCCGGGCGAGCAGCGCAAGCTGGCGCTGCGCGAGCTCGCGAAACACGGCAACGAAAGGTTCGACTTCATGCCGATGGCCGCCGCCCGCGCGCAATTGAGCGGCGAGCCGCTGCGCGATCTCGACGCCGGTCGGATCTCGATCAGCTACGACGGCAAGGATTACTACATGCCGCTCGCGGATGGTTCGGTCCTGCATGCGCGGCCGATCGAAGCGTTCAGTCTCGACATCAAGATCTATGCATACATGCTGCTCGCGCTCAGCACGCTGCTCGCGGTGGTGCTGTGGGTTCACTATCACTGGCGCGACCTGCGCCGGCTGCAGGAAGCCGCACGCGCATTCGGCGCCGGCACGCTGTCGACGCGCGTGAAGCTGTCGGGCAAATCGAACATCTACGAGCTGTCGCAACAGTTCAACGACATGGCCGAGCGCATCGAGGCGTCGATCAAGCAGCAGCGCGAAATGATGCACGGCATCTCGCACGAACTGAAGACACCGCTCGCGCGGCTCGAATTCGGGCTCGCGCTGCTCGCCGAGCCTGACGAAACGGGACGGATGCGCGAACGTCGCGATGCGCTGCGGCGCGACGTGCGCGAACTCGACGAGCTCGTCACCGAGCTGCTGACGATCGGCCGGCTCGAACAGGGCGCGAGCCAGCTCGCGCCGATGGAAGTCGTCGTCGATGCGCTGATCGACAGCGTCGCCGGCAGCGTCGCGAACGACATCGCCGATCGCGGCATCACGCTCGACGTGTCGGCGCTCGGTGCGCCCGCGACCCATGTGTGCGACCCGAAGCTGGTCGCCCGCGCGCTGCTGAACCTGATCCGCAACGGCGCGCGCTACGCATCGCGCACGGTGCTGCTCGCCGCCGAGAGCACTGCGTCCGGCGCGCTCGTGCTGAGCGTCGACGACGATGGCCCCGGCATTCCGGCCGCCGAGCGCGCGCGCGTGTTCGAGCCGTTCCAGCGGCTCGACTCCAGCCGCGACCGGCAGACCGGCGGCTTCGGGCTCGGGCTTGCGATCGTGCGACGCGTCGCGCTGGTGCATGGGGGCGACGTACGGCTCGAGGATTCGCCGCTCGGCGGCGCACGCTTCGTGATCACGCTGCCCGCGCTGACGCTGCCCGACAATCTGTTCGATTTGCCGGATACCGTCACGAATCTCGACACGTTCGGCGGCAGCGCCGGCATGGCCATCCCGCGGCAATGAAGCGCGCGGCAGGACGCGCCCTGGCCGCCCTCGCCTGACCTGCGCGCCGCTCAGCGGCGGCGCAGCAGCGCGACGAAGAACAGGCTGCCGAACATCGCGGTCACGATCCCGATCGGCAGATCCTCCGGTGCCGCGAGCGTGCGAGCGGCCACATCGGCCCAGACGAGCAGGATCGCACCGGACAGCGCGGCCACCGGCAGCAGCCTGCCGTGCTCGGCGCCGACGACACGACGGCACAGGTGCGGCGTCACGAGCCCGACGAAGCCGATCGCCCCGCTCACCGCCACCATCGCGCCGGTCGCGAACGACGCGACGACGAAGACCTCGCGCCGCATCCGCGCGCTCGGCACGCCGAGCGTAGCCGCGGCAACATCGCCCAACATCAGCGCATTCAGTTCGCGCCGGCGCGCGTACAACGCGCCACCGGCGAGCACCGCGCATACGGCCGGCACCGGCAGCAGGTCCCAGCGCGCGAGCCCGACGCCGCCGAGCATCCAGAACAGCACCGACGACGCGGCGCGCTGGTCGCCGAGATACAGCAGCAGGTTGCCGAACGCGGCCATCATGAACGACACCGATACGCCGGCGAGCAGCAGCCGGTCCGACTCGAGCCGGCCGCGCCGGTAAGCAAGCGCGACGACGCAGGCAGTCGCCGCGAGCGCGCCCGCGAACGCGGCAGCCGACAGCGTGAACGGGCCGAATGCCGCGCCGGCCAACACCGTGACCGCGACGGCGCCGAGCATCGCGCCCGCACTCACACCGAGCAGGTGCGGATCGGCCAGGCGGTTCGCGGTCGCCGCCTGCAGCGCCACGCCGACCGCTGCCAGCGTCGCGCCGACGAT